>NZ_JAVRFH010000299.1:0-476 GCF_031845825.1 Streptomyces lancefieldiae
GGCTGTTGTCGCGCTCGGACGAGCTGGAGCGGCGGATCGCGGAGCTGGAGTCGGACCGGGGCGTGGTCGTGGACACCGCCGCCGCCGATCTGCGCCGTATCGAGCGGGATCTCCACGACGGTGCGCAGGCCCGGCTCGTCGCCCTCGCGATGGGGTTGGGGCTGGCGAAGGAGAAGCTGACGGGCGATCCGGAGGCGGCGGCGCGGATGGTGGAGGAAGCCCACGGAGAGGTGAAGGTCGCCCTCCAGGAACTGCGCGACCTCGCACGCGGCATCCACCCCGCCGTCCTCACCGACCGCGGCCTCGACGCCGCACTCTCCGCCATCGCCTCCCGCTGCACCGTCCCCGTCACGGTGGAGGTGGACCTGGACGCACGGCCCGCACAGGCAATCGCGGGCATCGCGTACTTCACCGTCTCGGAGCTCCTGCAGAACGTCAGCAAGCACGCGGGGGCGACCCGGGCCACGGTCGATGTG
>NZ_JAVRFH010000300.1:0-475 GCF_031845825.1 Streptomyces lancefieldiae
TCCCCCCACACCGGGTCCAGATTTCGTCGTGCCGTTTCGCAGAAGGTGACCACGTGAAGAACCGCATACTCGCCGGAGCCATCGCGCTCGTTTCGTCCGTCACGCTGAGCGGATGTGGCTACTTCTCCGGCGGGGGCGGCGGTGACCGCACCGTGACGGTCTGGCTGATGAAGGACAGCGTCTCGCAGGGCTTCCTGGAGAAGTTCACCGAGTCGTACGAGAAGGACAATCCCTCGATCACGCTGGATTTCAAGATCCAGGAGTGGAGCGGCATCGGCCCCAAGGTCCTCTCCGCCCTGGAGAGCGACGACGCCCCCGATGTGATCGAGGTCGGCAACACACAGGTGGCGCAGTACGCGGAGAGCGGCGGCCTGCGCGACCTCACCCTCGAGTCCATGCGTGACCTGGGCAGCGAGGACTGGCTGCCCGGCCTCGCCCAGCCCGGCCAGATCAGCGGCGTGCAGTACGGCATCCC
>NZ_JAVRFH010000301.1:0-475 GCF_031845825.1 Streptomyces lancefieldiae
GCACGGACTGGAGCGTCTCCGCCCAGGTGCCCGGGCCCACCGCGGCCGAGGTCCCCGGGCCGAGCGCCACCGAGGACGGCAGCACCGCCGAGGGACGGGAGCTCGTGCGATGACGGCAGGCCGGGGCAGCCTCTCCGTGACGCTCTGCCGGGACTTCCGGGAGTTCGGCGCGCTCGCCGGGGAGTGGGACGCGCTGCACCGCCGCTGCGCCACCGCCACCCCGTTCCAGAGCCACGCGTGGCTCCAGTCGTGGTGGATCTCCTACGGTCAGGAGGGGCGGCTGCGGGTCCTGCTGGTCCGCCGTTCGGGGCGGCTGATCGGCGCCGCGCCGCTGATGCTGGCGCACCGTCCGATGCCGCTGCTGGTGCCGATGGGCGGGGCGATCTCCGATTTCTTCGACATCCTGCTGGACGAGGAGGAGGCCGGGTACGCGGTCGGGGCGCTCCAGCGCGGTCTGGACCGGGCCGCCCGGCAC
>NZ_JAVRFH010000302.1:0-474 GCF_031845825.1 Streptomyces lancefieldiae
TCTCCCCGTTCCCGACCGATCGGGGTTGGGATGTGGCGGGGTTGTTCGATCCGGAGCCGGGTGTGCCCGGGCGTACGTATGTGCGTGAGGGTGGGTTCCTGCATGACGCGGGGGAGTTCGACGCGGGGTTCTTCGGTATCTCGCCGCGTGAGGCGTTGGCGATGGATCCGCAGCAGCGGTTGCTGTTGGAGACGTCGTGGGAGGCGTTGGAGCGGGCGGGTATCGACCCGCACGCGCTGCGCGGCTCACGGACCGGCGTCTACGCCGGAGTGATGTACCACGACTACGGCAGCACCGTGACGGGCCCCGCCGCCCCCGACGACGAGACGGTCGGCTTCCTCGGCACCGGGACGTCCGGCAGTGTCGCTTCGGGTCGTATCTCGTATGTGCTGGGTCTGGAGGGGCCGGCGGTGACGGTGGACACGGCGTGTTCGTCGTCGCTGGTCGCGTTGCATCTGGCGGTGCGGGCGCTGC
>NZ_JAVRFH010000303.1:0-474 GCF_031845825.1 Streptomyces lancefieldiae
GGAGAGAAGAGAGAGATTCCGCCCGAGACCCGGTTTCGCCGGAGACAGGGTTTCGCTCTCGACGAACACCGGTCGAATCCATAGGAAACTACGCAGCAGTAACCCTCCGGGACGGACGATGATCCGTCCCGGACCCGGGCCCCGCGTCCCGCCCGCCGTCGACAAGTGCGAAGATGGGTTCTCGGCAGGACAGGGCCCCCACCACAGGGCCGAAGACAAAAGCGGCCGAACACCAGCCGACCGGCCGGTCACACCCCAGCGACGGGGCCCGGCGTACGGCGCACATGCATGGAGGACGTGACGTGGCGAACGACGCCAGCACCGTTTTCGACCTAGTGATCCTCGGCGGTGGCAGTGGCGGGTACGCCGCGGCCCTGCGCGGAGCGCAGCTGGGCCTGGACGTCGCCCTGATCGAGAAGGGCAAGGTCGGCGGCACCTGCCTGCACAACGGCTGCATCCCCACGAAGGCTCTGC
>NZ_JAVRFH010000304.1:0-474 GCF_031845825.1 Streptomyces lancefieldiae
CCTGATCGGCAAGCGGATCACGCTGCCGCTGACCGACCGTACGATCCCGGTCGTCGCCGACACGCACGTCGACCCGGAGTTCGGCACGGGCGCCGTCAAGGTGACCCCGGCGCACGACCCGAACGACTTCGCCATCGGCCAGCGCCACAACCTCGAATCGATCGAGGTTCTCGACGAGCGCGGTGTGATCACCACCCATGGCCCCTTCCAGGGCCTGGACCGCTTCGAGGCCCGCTCCGCCATCGTCGCCGCTCTGCGCGCCGAGGGCAGGATCGTCGCCGAGAAGCGCCCGTACACCCACTCCGTGGGGCACTGTTCGCGCTGCAAGACGACGCTGGAGCCGCGCCTGTCCCTGCAGTGGTGGGTCAAGGTCGAGACGCTCGCCAAGGCCGCCGGTGACGCGGTCCGCGACGGTCGTGTCGCCATCCACCCGGCCGACATGTCGCAGCGCTACTTCGACTGGGTCGACATCCT
>NZ_JAVRFH010000305.1:0-474 GCF_031845825.1 Streptomyces lancefieldiae
GCCCAAGCAGCGCGGCCGGGCCGCCGCCAAGCCGCCGCTGAAGGAGCTGGGCACCGACCCGGTCAGCGAGCGGCCGGTGGTGGTCAAGGACGGCCGCTTCGGCGCGTACGTCACCGACGGCGAGACCAACGCCACCCTGCGGACCGGCGACAGCGTCGAGGAGATCACGCCGGAGCGCGGCTACGAGCTGCTCGCCGAGAAGCGCGCCAAGGGACCCGCCAAGAAGAAGACGGCGAAGAAGGCCCCCGCGAAGAAGGCGACGGCCAAGAAGACGGCCGCGAAGAAGACGACGGCCACCAAGACCACGGCCACCAAGAAGACCGCGGCGAAGAAGACGACCACCAAGAAGACGGCCACAAAGAAGACGACGGCAGCTGTGAAGAAGACGGCCTCGGCTTCCCCGTCGCCCTCCTCGGAGGACTGACCGGCTCTTGTCCGACGTACTGCTGCTGCCCGGTACCTGAAGGAAGGTGC
>NZ_JAVRFH010000306.1:0-474 GCF_031845825.1 Streptomyces lancefieldiae
TCGAGGAAGGCCACGTCGACCTCGTACTTCTGCGAGCCGATCTCGCTGGAGCGCAGTTCGATGAGGGACGAGGTGACCGCCTTGCGCTTACCCTTGCGCGGCTGGGCGCAGCGGATCACCCGGAAGGCGGGGGCGTCGGACGCGGTGGGCGTCGGGGTCGCGTAGGAACCGGACGAGCCGGACGAGGAGGTGTCGTCGTCATTGTCGTTGTCGTAGTTGTGGCGGTAACCGCTGTTGCTCTTCTTGGAGTTGGAGCAGCCGCCGCCCGAACTGCTGCTGCCCTTGCTCTTTCCGCTCTTGCCGCTGCTGGACGTGGAGAACCCGGTGAGCGCGAGCACCACCACGACCAGGACCGCCGCGAGCTTGATCTGTCGCCGCATCATGGACGCAGCCCCCCTTGTTGTCGGTCGTCTGCCGTTCCTTGCTCTGTCCGTGCCCAGCATGCCGGGTGCGGACAGCTCGTAGGTCATGAGC
>NZ_JAVRFH010000307.1:0-472 GCF_031845825.1 Streptomyces lancefieldiae
CTCGGCCTCTTCCCGTACCACCGCCACTTCCCGGTCGTGCCGGACCTCGCGCGGGACGTCCTCGACCGGTTCGCGGCGGCCGAGGCGGCGGGGTACCCGGACCACCGCGACCGGGTGCTGGCAGCCCTGGTCTCGGCGATCGGCCTCGCCGGTGAGCTGACCCGCCTCGGCCGCAACGGCCGCACGGCGATGAAAGTCATGCGCCGCTCCGAGTGGACCGCGTCGGCCGTCCACCACAACGTGAAGCAGAACGAGTCCGGCGGAGGCAGCGGCTGGAGCGGCGGCGACAGCGGGGGCGGAGGTGGCTGCGGCGGGGACTGATCGGCCCGGCCGCCTCCGGTCAGCAGCGCGTGAGGCGGTCACACGTTCGGGGGAGCCTCGCCCATTCCTGACAGTGCGGCCGATCCGGCCCGCGAGGCTTCCTGGCATGCCGACACCAACGCACGACGACACCGAACCGCCCGGGGTGAGG
>NZ_JAVRFH010000030.1:0-101284 GCF_031845825.1 Streptomyces lancefieldiae
GCTCGGTGATTCGACACCAACGAGCTGTTCAGGAGGCCCTGTTCGTATGCGTCCAGCGCCCCGCGATCACCCGATCGGGACTCCCGTTCGACGCACATCTCTCAAGATCGAAAAGAGAACAGCTTCTAACTCCTCGCCTGCTCAGGATCTGTTCGCCCACTCACCGCGTGCTGCCGCACATGCGAGAAGTAGAGATTTGCCACGTTCACTACAAATGGCCACTCGAATGACTCGCAGCCGAACGGAACGCAACCGAACAAGCCGCACACGCCAGACGGCCACTGCAGAACACCCGCGCCTGGACAGCGGTCGGGCTGTTCCCAGCCTTTCGCACCACCGGTGTAGTTCTCTCCCTGACTGGCCACGAGGCAGCAAGCGTGGCCCTCATCGCCGCCGGGACCCTTGGGAGGAGGCATGAGTACTCGGTCATAGGCTCTGCTGCCAGACTCACCCCATTCGGCAGCGGGGGCCGACGCCTAAACCGGCCTCGTCAGTGATTCCTGCGGGCTGCCCCTTGCCCTGGCGGCGGCGCCGGAGGGTGAGACAGAGCGTAGGCGCCCGGATCGTCTCCTTCGGTAGGGGTGAAGTCGGCGGTGCCCCACAGCAACATTGCAGGGCGCCGTGGGGCTACAGGAAGGCTACCGAGCGTGCGTGCAGGAGATCGTTGAGCACGCGCACCGGCGAGGTCAGGCACACGGCCAGCCGGGCGTCCAACGCCGCCTCCCACTGCTCAGTCAGCCCGAGCATGAGGCGCTTGCGCATGCCAGGGGTGACGTGTGCGTAGCGTGCTGAGACGGAGCCGTCGATGTGGCCCATACGTTCGTCCATGAGGACCTTCTCCGTACCGAGGTCCTCCATCGCGGTCCGGTGAGTGTGACGAAGACCGTGGGGCGTGAGTCCCTTGGCGATCGGGAGCCAGCACGCGTCGGCTCGTTCGCTGGCACCTCGCCCCCGAGCCGGGACGCCAGGCCAAGGCTCGCCGAGTAGGGGCACCGGCCGTGGCTCCTGTGGTGCCTTCTTCGGGTACCAGCCGGAGACCGCCGGCGTGAACAGCCAGGTCGCAAAACCGTTCCTGCGCCAGTGGGCGGCATGCTCCGGTACGACGCCGCCTCGCACGAACCGGAGGTCCGCGATGGCCTGCTCGACCTTCTCTCGCGTGGCCTCGGTGACGCGTTCGGGGTGGTTGAGCACGTTGGACACGGTGCCGGTCGAGACGTCGGCACGGCGGGCGACGTCGATGAGCTTCGCGCCTTGGTGGCCGCCGCCTGTGCGGGCCGCGCCCTGTCCTCGGAAGACGTAGGTCTTGGCATGGCAGCGGCACGGCTTGGGCTTCGTGCGGGCGATGTGGTTGGCGACCAGCGCGGACAGCCAGTCCATCGAGTCGATGGTGCGGTAGCTGTCGTCCTTCGGTGGGCAGCGCACCAGCTCCCCTGTGTCGAGCTCGTACAGCTGCCACTCGACACGGACGGTTCCAGGGCGGACGAACGCGGTCTCCAGGCCGACGATCTCGCCCCATCGCATGCCGGTGTACCCCTTGAGGACCACGGCGACGAACTCGTCGTCGCGGCCGGAGAGAAGGGCGGCGCGCTCGGCGGTCAGCAGGATGCCGAGCGCGTCGGTGACCACCTTCTCCGGGCCACGGTCTCGGGAGCGGCCGGCGCGTTTGCCCCGTCCGCGCCGCCGAGCGGCCGGGTTGGACGTGATCAGGCCCTCGTCGATCGCGTCCTCGAAGATCAGGTGGAGCGTCGAGCGCCAGGTCTTGACACTGGAGGCCGCGTAGAGGGCCTTCTCCTTCTTCTCCCACAGGTCGACGTCCGTGCGCAGGATGCCGGCGAGCGCCTTGTCCTCGAACTCGGGGAGGAGGTGCTCCTCGATGTGGCGCTTGTAGTTCTGCATGGTCGAGGCGGCCAGGTCCTGGGCCTCGTACCAGCGGTTCGCGTACTCGCCGAAGGTCTCCTGGCCGAGGGCCGGGTCGCGCCAGTCGCCGCGACGGTACTTGTTCTCGGCCTCGGCCGCTGCCCGTTGGGCCTCGCCCTTGGTGGCGAACCTGATCGCCTTGCCGTTCTCGTCGACGACCGTGTTGTGCTTGCCGGGCGCGACCTTGTACCGGCCGCGCCAGTAGTTTCCGCGCTTCTCCGCGAAACCCAAGTCCCGCTCTCCCCCTCTTCCTTGTCCTCGGCTACGGCAGATGCGATCGGGTCACGCGACAGTGCCGTACTGCTGCTGTCGACGCGGCGGGCGGGCCCGCAGACGGGTCGCCGGCGCAACGACAGGGCGGCGAGGTTGCCCGGAGCCGGTCTGCGCACCGGGCTCGGAGAGCGGCTCGGTCACCCGTGCGACTGCCTGCGCAGGCTGGGCCGGCCGCTGCTCGTAGAGGCGGATGATCTCGGCGAGGTGCTCGGCGGTGAAGCGGTAGGCGCGGCCGACCCGCGTGTGCGGTATTAGGCGCCGTCGCGCTCGGTCCTTGACCCACCAGGTCGAGCAACCGAGGGTGTCGGCGATCTCCTCAGGGCGGTAGAGGCGGGGAGGAGGGGCGTCGGACGGCCTGTGGGGCACGAGCGCGGGCGTGGATCGGTGCAAGGGGGCGGCTCCTGGTCGGGAGGTCGGCGAGGGCTGCGTGGGCAGCTCAGGCCGCACCCGGCCCCGGGAGGAGGGCGGCGGGTGACACCTGCAGTGCTGCGGCGATGGCGACGAGGTCGTCGATATCGCATCGCCGCTTGGCGAGTTCGATGCGGGACAGCATCGTGTTGGACATGGGACGGCCCAAAGCGGTACACCGCGCGGCGAGTTGGCGCTGCCCAAGGCCGCGTTCCGTGCGAAGGATTTCAATGGTGCGAGCAGCCAGCATTCCTGCTGGCCCTATTTCCAGAGATCGTGCTGCCATGGCTCCAGTTGTAGCGTGCATTCGCCGGTTTGGTTAACCGGCGATCGTCGGCTATGTTGCGCCGCGCTCAATCGGTGAGCGAGGCGATCGGGGTGCTGCGCAAGGCCGGATCCCCGAACGGGCCCCGACACCAGGGAGCCTCTCTGACGTGGGGTGTTGTGTTGTAGCTTCGTCGCTCGCGGGACGTCAACGGCTTGCCGATGTGATCCTTCTGGCTCGGGATGCGGGGCAACTATTTGGTCAACCGCCGATCGTGCCCTACCTTTTTCGCACCCCCCTCGCCGACTCGATTTCCAGCGGCATTTCTGCCGTGAGAGATTGCGCCGGATAGGGCTGGACTTGCGCGACCTGGGTGTGGCTATGTTGACGACACCCCGGAAAGCGCGAGCGGCCATCAACGCTCCCGCTTCAACGGCCAGACATCCCCGCCCTTCACGCCCGACCCGCCCCGACCGACGGTGAACCGTGGGCACCCAGCCCACCGGCCACCGAGTGAGGACCGCCCCTCTTGGCACGAATCCGCACCATCAAACCGGAAGCCTTCGTCTCCGAGTCCCTGGCCGCCGTCTCCCTGACCGCCGAGCGCACCTTCTTCGGCCTGCTCACCCAGGCTGACGACCAGGGGCGCCACCGCGACCACGCCGCGATCATCGCCGGGCAGCTGTGGGTCCTGCGCCCGGAACACACGCCTGGCGCTGTCGAGCAGGACCTCGCCCAACTCGCCGACGCCGGGCTGATATGCCGCTACAAGGGCCCGGGCGACAAGCGCTACCTGCACATCGTCACCTGGCGGCAGCATCAGAAGATCAATCGCCCCAGCGCTAGCCGCCTTCCCGCCTGCCCGCACCACGACACGCAGGCTCGCACCGCGCCCGGCGTCGAGGCGCCAACTGCGGGAGTGGGCGTCACGGAGCCCGAACCGCAGCCTCACGGAGCCCTCCGTGAGGGCTCCGGGCGAATAAGCGAGCCTGCAGTGAGTCCGGTCACCGATGGCGAAACAGCAGGTCAGAGCGATTTCAGTGAGCCCTCCATGAGGCAGCGGGGAGGGCTCAGTGAGGGAGCGGTGACACCTCAGCGTCCGGATCTAGGACCTAGGATCGTGGATCTAGGAAATACCCCTTCGGGGGGCGCGAGCGCCCCCGCACCCCACGCCGTCTCGGCCAGCGAGCTCATCGCCGAGTACGCCGCCGCGTGCACACACCGTCCGCCCAAGGACGTCCTGGGCCATCTCGCTCGCGAGGTGCGCAAGCTGCTCGGCGAGGGCATCGCCCCCGCCCACATCCGGGTCGGCCTGGAGCGGCACCGCGCCAAGGGCCTGCATCCCAGCACTCTGCCGAGCCTCGTGCACGAGGCCATGAACGCGGCCCCCGCCGCGCCGGTTGTCCACAGGGCGTGGACAAACCCCGCCGCTGTCGAAGCCGCCTACGGAGGTGACCTCTGACCGCCACCCTCACCCGCGAGCCCCACCAGGTCGGCCCGCTTGCCGACCGGCTCAACGGCATCCTTGCCAGTCGCGGCATCGACCTCGCCACCGCCGCCGTCGAGGACGGGCACGTCGAGCCCGTCACCGCGCTGGAACTCGCCGACGCCAGGATCCCCGCCCGCTACCGCCGAGCCCTGGCTGACCACCCGAAGGTCACCGCCTGGGCCGACGAGATCGCCCGCGCCGGACGCCCCGGCCCCGGTGGGCCGGGCATCGCAGAGGGCCCGTCGCTGCTGATCGCCGGCCCCACGGGCACGGGCAAGACGTACCAGGCGTACGGCGCCATCCGTACCCTGCTCGCCCGAGGGGTCCGACTGCGCTGGGAAGCGACCACCACCGCCGACTTCCACGCGCGCCTGCGCCCCCGCGCCGGCCACGACGCCGAGCGGGACCTGCAGACCCTGGCGCGCTGCCCGCTGCTGTTCCTGGACGACCTCGGCGCGGCCAAGACCAGCGAATGGACCGAGGAGCTGACCTACCGGCTCATCAACCACCGGTACGAGCAAATGCTCCCCACCCTCATCACCACCAACCTTCCGATGGAGCAACTGCGCGTCACCCTCGGTGACCGCGTCGCCTCCCGCCTCGCCGAGATGACCGAGCGCGTCATCCTCAACGGCCCCGACCGACGACGCCGCACAGCGCCCGCCGCCTGACTGGCCGCCTCAGCGCCCTCTCCTGGCCGGGCCCGCCGCATCACCCGCGCTGACACCAGCCCTACCCGCGCCAGCCTCTCGCATAGGCGGTTGCTCAGCGCTCCGTCGATTCGCCCTTCGCCCTCAATCCTCGACGCCTTGGAGCCCTCTCCTGCCTCCTCACAGCCCCGTCCCCCTCGCCATACGGATCAGCGGCCCGCCGCTCCTCCCTGACTGGGCCACCTCCCCGGTGATGACCGTGGCGCTCCTCATCCCGCCCGTGCTGCTCGTCCTGCTCGCCGGGTGGCTGATCCGCCAGCAGCGCCGCCGACGGCATCACACCAACCGCTGGCGCGGGACTGTCGCGGTGCCGGTCGCGGCCGTGGCCGCCCTCGGCTGCACCGCGTACAGCGCGGACACCAGCTGGCGGTTCGCCGCCGACTACCTCGACATGGGCGGCACCGCCGAGCGCGTCGCGATGTTCGCCGCCGCCGAGCTGGCCCTGTTCGCCACCGCCCTGATGACCCGGGAGAACCTCAACGGCCCGAAGCAGGCACCCGGCCTGCCCGGCACCCTCACCTGGCTCATCACCGCAGTCCAGGTTCTGCCCGCCTACGCCGAGTCCGGGCTGGTCGGTGGCACCGTGCGAGCCTTCGTCGGCCCCGTCATGGCCGCGATGCTGTGGCACCTGGCCATGGGCATCGATCTGCGCCACCGCGCCCCCGACGCCACCTCACGCGGCCTGGCCGCCGTCCTCGTCCGCCAGGCACGCGAACGCCTCCTGGCTCGCCTCGGCATCGCCGACCAGGACGCCGATGCCGCCCGCCTCATCCGCCAGCGCGCGCTGAGCGAAGCCGTCGCCCTGATCCTGCGCACCGAGTCGATGACCGACAAGCAGCGCGGCAAGCGGCGGCAACGACGCCTGACGGAACGCCTGCACGAGGCGCTGGAGCGGGCCGACGTCGACGGCGACCCGCTCCAGGACGAGCTGCTGCTGCGCAAGCTCGCCACCCGCAAGCAGGCCCTTGACCTCGCGGCCATCACATTGCCGCCACGCTGGCAGATTCCGGCCTCGTCCTCCACCCGAGAGCCCGGGTGTAGCCACCCGCGCTCCGACCGCCTGGAAGCACTGCCGCGGGCAGAGGACGCTGCCCGTCCTCACCCATCAGACCCGAGTGACGACGAGGTGCCTACGGCTGCCCGCCCGCAGCCTGCCCGCCAGGTGCCCGGGCTGCCCGCACGGGCAGAAGCCGAAGACAGCCCGGCACCGACGGGCAACAGCCCGGGCAGCGTGTCGGGCAGGCGCGAGCGGAAGGCGACTGCCCGGAAGAAGCGCGACGCGGGCAAAGCCCGTGCCTCCGACGAGGTCATCCTCAAGCACGCTCGCCGCATCCACGAGGAGACCGGCAGCGTCGGACGCGACCGGGTTGAGGACGCCCTGCGCGCCGCCGGCTACACCGTCTCCAGCGACGGCGTCGGACGAGTCGTCCGCGAGTTCAAGGCTCAGCTCAAGGCAGCAACCGGCGATCCGCTCCGCTGATCCCCGCAGCACCAGCACTTCCGACCAGACCCCGACCCGAAGGGCCCCATGCACGCCCCGCACCACGAAGACCCCGTGCCTCACAAGCAATCTCTGCTGATCACCCCTGCCCCAGGCGGAGCAAGTTGGAGGTCCGGACACTCCGCGGGGGGAGCGCCCGAACCCGATCCCGCCCCGGGGGTGGCGGGTCCCGTCCGGCACCAGGGGGCACCGGACGGGAAGGGTGCGACCGAGGGCGGACCGCAGCCAGGCAAGGCCAGCCGCAAGGGCAGGGCCAGGAAGGGGAAGTCGCGTCCGCGTGACAAGAAGCAGCGCCCCGCGCACAGCGTCCGCCTCAACGACCAGGAACTCGCCGTCATCCAGTCCGGCGCCGATCACGTCGGCATGAGCGTGGCCGGGTTCCTGGCCCACTCCGCGCTGGCCGCTGCCCGCGACCAGTCCCGCACCGCGGCGGCCATCGCCACCGAGCGGGACATCCTGACGGCCCTGTTCGGTGTGCGCCGTCAGCTCGGCTGGGCGGGCAGCAACGTCAACCAGATCGCCAAGGCACTCAACTCTGATGCCGACGTGCACTTCGCCGCCGCCCTCGCCGACCTGCAGCGTGCCGCGCAGGCCGTCCAGCGGGCAGCCGACAGGGTCGCCAACGGGCAGGAGGGCCGAGCGGCTTGATCCCCCGGATCCACCAGCAGGGCAGCAACACCCTCGGGCTCCTGCACTACCTGTACGGCAAGGGCACCCACGAGGAGCACATCGACCCGCACCTGGTCGCTTCCTTCGACAACATGGCCCCCGACCCCGGCCGCGACCCCTCGGCGACGAAGAAGGACCTCCAGCACCTCCTCGACCAGCCCCTGTCCCTCCTCGACGCGGACCGGCGTCCTGACAAGCACGTCTGGCACTGCTCGGTGCGCGCCGCGCCCGACGACCCGATCCTGTCCGACGAGCAGTGGGGCGACATCGCCCGCCGTATGGTCGCCGCCACCGGCATCGACCCCGGCGACGGCGCCGGCTGCCGCTGGGCAGCCGTCCGGCACGCCGACGACCACATCCACATCATCACCACCCTCGTCCGCGAGGACGGCCGCCGCCCCGACCACCACCGCTCCGGCAAACGCGCCCAGGCCGAGTGCCGCCTGATCGAAAAGGAACTCGGCCTGCACCAGGTCGCGCCCGGGGACGGCACCGCCGCCAAGCGGACCACCAGCGCGGAGCGGCACAAGGCCGAACGCACGGGCAGGCAGCGTCCGGCGCGGGAGGAGCTGCGGGAGACCGTACGGCGCGCTATCGCCGGCGCCGGCAGCGAGGAAGAGTTCTTCGACCGGCTGGCCGCCGCCGGTCTTCTGATCCGTAAGCGCGTCGCGCCCTCCGGTGACCTGCTCGGCTACAAGGTCGCACTGCCCGATGACCGCAACGGTGAGAAGGAGCCGGTGTTCTACGCGGGCTCCACGCTCGCACCAGATCTGTCCCTGCCCCGCATCCGCGAACGCTGGGCCCTGCCCGTGGAGGCTGTGGCCTCGGCGGACGGATCCGAGCGGGAACAACCGGTCCTGCCGGACGTGACAGGTCCCGCGTTCGCGCGGCGCCGGGCCACCGCAGCCACCTGGCAGGCCCTCCTGATCATCGATCACGGTGATGACGGCGCGGCAGCGGCCCAGATCGCAGCGGCGGGTGAGGTCCTGGACGCACTGGCCAAGACCTCCGCCGCCCATACCCGCAAGGAGCTGCGCGAGGCGGCCTTCGTGTTCGAGCGGGCCAGCCGCTCCCACGTGAGGGCCGTACGCGGGCACGACCGCGCCCTGCGCCAGGCCGCCCGCGACCTCGTCCACAGCGGACCAGCCCTGGGTCGCGGGGAAGACGGCGCCACCACCGCCATGCTCATCGACATGGCCTTCTTCCTCGCCATCGCCGCGGCGAACTGGCACGCGAAGAAGGAGCACGCGCAGCAGGCCGCCGCAGCTCAGCAGGCAGCCGAACACCTTCGGGCCGCCTACGAATCCGCAGCAGCCCAGCCGATGGCCGTCCTGCGGCAGCGAGGCCAGCGTCTGGCGCCGCGTGTTCGGCAACGGCACGCCGCCCTGCTCCAGCAAGTGCTGCCGGAGCTGGCCGAGCAGATCCGCGCCGAGGCCGGCTGGGCCGCCTTGGCCGCCACCCTCGACGACGTCCGGAAGGCTGGCCACGACCCGGCCGTTCTGCTGGCCGACGCCGCACGACGACGTGAGCTCGACACCGCCGACTCCATCAGCGATGTCCTGGTGTGGCGCCTGCGCCGCAGTGCACACCTGCTGGCCCTACCCGCAAGCCCCGACGGAACGGCCACGATGGGCACTCGGCGCAGCGCACCCCTCGCGCCCGTCACGCAACCGGCCACCAGCGCCGTGAACGACCCCAGCCGACGGCGCTGACCAGCGAAAAACGGGCGAAACATAGCCGACGATCGCCGGTTGGCCAAACCGGCGATCCTCCGGACCATCGGTGCCCAGAAGCCCCACAACTTCGCTTGGCACCTTCGTCCCCACCGCAGTCGAGCGCGCGGCACCCCCGCCACCGGCCCACGCTCAGCAACCACCCTTCCGCGAGCACCCTGCTTCTCGCCAGCACAAACCGATCTCACGACACCACACAAGGAACCACCCATGCACTCCTCCGTTCGCTCCGAAGTCGTCCTCCTGCTCACCACGTTGGACCTCAACCACCCCGACACCCGGCAGCGCCCCTACCACCGCGACGGACGCCCGTTCACCCGCGCCGAGCGCGACCTGCTGATCACCTTCACCCCGGAAGAGAAGGCCGCCGCGATTGCGCAGATAGAGCTCGAAGACGAATGGCAGCGTGAACTCGACGAGATGAAGGACGCCTTCGTCGACCTGCTCATGAAGTACTTCGCCAAGCTCCCCGAGGGATCCGTGGTCAGCGACGCCGTCGCCATCATGACCGACGAGGACTACGCGGAGTTCGAACGCCTGGCCGAGATCGCCACCGCGGAAGACACCCTCGAATTCCTCGCCCTGTACGAAGGAAGCTGACCGGCCGCACACCCACGACGGCCCGCTCTGCGGGTACACGAAGCCGGGCCTCCCCGACGGGAGGCCCGGCTTCGGGTGCGTTGGACGGGCCCTCAGCAGGCCGGAGCGCGCAGGAGCCGATCGCGTGTACTCTCCGGCAGCACCCGGCGCAGCACCGGCGCACTGGAGCTGAGGGAGTCAGCGAAGGCGGCGACGAGGTCGTGCGGCACGCTGCTGCTGAACGACGCGGCCCACAGGTAGCCGCCGCCGAACACCGGCTCGGCCCACGCCTGCCACCCGGCCAGAGCCGCCTCGTCCGCCTCAGCCACCAGCGCGAGCGGGTCGCCATCCTGGATGAGGGGCGGCACCTCACCGAGGCGGATGTGGGAGGCAAACGTCGGATCCACCGCGCCCAACCCGGGCTGGTCGACGTCGCGCAGCCAACCGTGCGCCGTTACCGCGTCGACGACCAGCTCGGGGCCACCGCACTGCAGGGCGGGCTGATCGCGGGCGTCGAGCGCGGCAAGGAAGCCGGCGAGGATCTCCCCCGGGACATCGGGGGTGAAGTAGGCCGACCAGTGGGCGAGCGGACTGCTCGGGTCCGTACGAGCGGACACTTGCCAGGCGATCGGCAGGTTCCCCAGGTGGAACGGCTCGTCCGGCAGAGCCCACTGCGCCCACCGCAGGGAGTCGGGGCTGATGTGCAGGACGGTGCTGCGCAGGACCTGACGGTCCTCCGACGCCTCGTCCGGCTCCCGGCGCCCGCGGACGAGCGTCAGGCTCGTCCAGCCCAGGCTGGCGAGCGTGTCAGCGACGGCGTCGTAGAGGCGTCCGTCGTCACCGGCCAGGTGCCGGGGTCCGACCCAGTACACGGACGGGACGCAGGCCGGAGCGGGTGGATCGATCGGGAAATCGGGATGCAAGTGCGCCTCCAAGGGGCTGGGGGCTGGGGGGCTTGATGCCGCCAGCGGTGCGTAAAGCTGGATGGGGGTGCCGGGCCAGCTTCGCGGCGGCCTCGGGTGGCAGATGGCCGGGCTACCCCGTCTCGCCCTCACCAGGCAGACGGCAGGTTCCCCCAGGGCGCCGACTCGAGCCTCTGGCTGTCACACCCGCTGGGAGGTGTCCAGCACGCGCGCGACTGCGGCAGCGACGACATCGGCCGGCGTCTCGGTGTCGAAGGACATCTGGTAGCCGCGCACCTTGGCCGTACCGGTGACGGCGATCTTCCACCCCTCGCCGTCGGTACCAGGGCGGCCGGACGGAAACCATCCGAGATAGAAGGATCCATCCTTCGAGTTGACGTGTACGTCCGCGCGGTCGTCAACGACCAGGTGGAAGTCGTCGGTGGAGAACCCCTCCATCACGAGTGTGGCCTGGCCCGGGCCGAGCAGCCATTCACGCAGCCGCAGGGCCTCGACGCTGGTGGACAATCCGGGGCCCTGGGGTGCCGCCGTCACGAGCAATCACCTCTTTGACCTGGTGTTTTGCGAGAAGGTCGTCCAGGTTCACATGCCCTTGCGGCGCTGACCAGTCATTCGTGGAGCTTTGATGTCTGCCCCCGGCGAACTGAGACACAGAGCGCGAGACCTCGCTGTCCAGCTGCGGAAAACGGCGTGCGCCCGGTGTGGGCAGTGCTGATAGTTGCCGCATGGATGCGATCGAGGCCGCACGCGCCGTCGTAGATGAACAGCACCCCGAAGCGCGCACCGCGTTCCTGGGCGGCAGCGTCGTGACAGCCCGCCGAACGGCCACGTCGGACCTCGACATCGTGGTCCTGCTCCACGGAGCCCCAGCCCCCTACCGGGCGAGCCTCCAGTACGCCGGCTGGCCGGTGGAGATGTTCGTTCACACCGAGGCGACGTGGCACGCCTATGTCGAACGGGAGCTGCGCAAGCGCCGGTCACCGCTGCTGTGGATGTGTGCCGACGGGCTGCTGCTCTTCGACACCGACGGTCTCGGAGCCCGCCTCGCCGCACAGGCCCGGAAGCTGACCACCGCCGGACCACCCCCGGTGTCGACGGAAGAGATCGACGACCGCCGCTACGCGATCACCGACCTGCTGGACGACCTCGCGGGAAGCGACGACCAGAGCGAGCGTCTCTTCATCGCGACCGAACTGGTCCGACGCACCGGTGAGCTGGCCCTGGCCGTTGCCGGTTCGTGGGGTGGCGGTGGGAAGTGGCTGGCACGCCGCCTTGAGACAACCGTGCCAGGGCTCAGCACACGCCTCCACCACGGCCTACAGGAGGTACTGGACGGGAGAGTCGAGACCCTCGTGGCCGTCGTGGACGAGGTGCTCGGGCAGACCGGTGGCCGGTTGTGGGTCGGCTACAAGCGTGTCGGGGCGCCCTGAGCGATCCCGCGCTGCGGACGTCGCAACGTCTGTTCTTCCACGTGCAGATCACTTGACGGAGAGCAACGCCCGAGCCTCCTCGGCGCACCCCCACGACAGCGTGACGCCGGCGCCTCCGTGCCCGTAGTTGTGCACGACCACGGTGCCGTCCTCCCCCACCTCTTCCTCCACACGGACCGTGGCGCGGGTCGGTCGAGCGCCGACCCGGTGCTCCAGGACACGGGCCTCGGCGAGGCGGGGCTCGACCTCGGCGCAGCGGGCGAGGATGCCGGCAGCCGCCTTGTCGTCGGGGGCCAGATCGCCTTCGCCGTCGATCGCTGTGCCGCCCAGGACCACGGTGTCGCCGTAGGGGTAGAAGCACAGGAGGTCTGGAGAGAGGCCGGTGTCCTCGGAGAAGAACTCGATCAGTCCGGGGTTGGTGACGACGACGTGCTGGCCGCGGATGGGCCGGAGGTCAGGGTCCGGAACCAGGTCGCGCGCCCCGAGGCCCGCGCAGTTGATGATCGCCGAAGCCGGACCGGCCTCTGAGAGCGAAGTCAGCCGTCGCCGCTCGACCACACCCCCGGCATCGCGGAGTCGGCGCAGGAGGTAGTCGAGGTAGGTGGGCATGTCGATCAGTGGCACGGTGAACCGGTAGCCCGCCGTGAACCCAGCCGGGAGTTCGGCCCGCTCGCACGGTCGGAAACCCGGCAAAGTGGTAGCCCAGTCTGGCGCGGCTTCGGCCGTGCGGGATGCTTCGATGCCACTGGTGAGCCGGACGCCCGTCGCCGGGTCCTGGGCCAGCTCCCGGAAGATCTCCAGGGACAGTTGTCCCCATTGGTCGACCTTGTCCTTCGGCTCGACCAGGTAAGGCCCCCACATCGCCCCGGCCGCCAGCGACGTGACCCCCGGCACCTGCTCGGCGATCACGTGCACCGAAGCCCCGGCCTCGGCGAGAACGACGGCCGTGGTGAGCCCAGCCACCCCAGCCCCGACAACGACAACGCGCTCCCCTGCGGTCATGAACCTGACCCTAACGGCCGGGTTGCGTCGATGAGGCGTGTTGCGCGAGGGCGTTCTCCAGAGCTGGCAGGAAGCTGCGCACGTGAGGATTGCGCTGTCGGCGACGGAGGTCGGCGGCGAGCTGGTGGAGCAGCGCCGCGCTGCGAGGCGAGCGGACGACATCGAGGCGGTCGGCGGCGATCTGGCCGATCTCGCAGGCTGCCTCCAGGTCTCCGTGCGCGCTGTGTCCCAGGGCCAGCCAGGCTCCCTCGAACATGGCTCGGCGCTGGCTTGGGTCGCCGCGTGGCACGTCGTACGCGCCGGACCTGAGCATCTCGGTCCCCTGGGCGAGGAAGCGGCGGCTCTTCTTCCCGCTCTCCGCCTTCTGCTGTGCACGACCCATCTGGATGAGGCCGTAACCGGCCTGGCAGTCCAGGTGGTTGTCGGTGAGGAAGTACATCCAGCGGGGCTCTTCTTGGCCGCCGTCCCGGCTTGCGATCAGTTCGCGGGCAGCGCCACGAGTGTGGGCGAAGTCGTTGTCACGGCCGGCGGCGGCGTACGCGTAGGCGAGCCGGGACAGGACGGACGCCCGGACGGCCAGCGGGGCGGCGTCGCTCGCACGGCGGGCGGCTTCTCCGAGGGCGATGGCGTCCGCAGGGTGTCCTCGACTCGCCGCCTGGAAGGAGAGGTCGCCCAGGATGTGGGCGCACAGGGGAAGATCGTTGACCTGGTGCGCGGCCCGGAGCGCCGTGACGAAGTAGCGCTGCGCCAGTCCGTGGTCGGCCGCGTCGAAGGCCATCCAGCCGGCCAGCTGGCCGATCTCCGCGAGCGCGCGGATCAGACGGCTCGCGACAGCCGGAGCGTGGCCGCCTTCGCGGATCAGCAGCCCGACAGCCCGGAGCTGTGCTCCGACGTAGGGCAGATGACGTGCCCCTCCGTGCTCGTCATCGAGCAACTGGAGCATGGGAAGGTGCTGCTCGACCTGGTCCACGAGCGGATCGGTGCCGAGTGACGACGTCATTCGAGGCGTGTACTGGCCGCGTCCCGCGGTGCCGTCGAGGTACTGGGCGACGATCGCGAGGAGTCCCGCGCCCGAGATCGCGAGGAACCGGCGTCGGTCGACGAGCCCTCCCATCACCCAGTCCTCCACGATCGCCTCCATGCCCTGCGCGGTCCAAGGCCGCGCGAGATCCGTGTCCGCCGGGACCAGCGCTGACGAGTCGCCCACACGGCCCTGCCACAGTTCGGCTACCGAGACATTCCTACCCAGCTCCTGGGAGAGCACGTAGGCGGCCATCACCGGCAACGGCGAGCGCGGCAGGGAGCCGGCGTCCCGCCAGTGGTACGGCGCCGACTCGGCCACCGTCCCCGCTCCGAACACCCGGTTGAGCTTGCGAGCGAGCGCCTTCGGGCTCCACCCGAGTTCGTCGAGGCACCCCGCCAGTACCACGTTGGGTTCGCCTGTCTGGGGTGCCACGTGCGACCACCCTTCGCTCCAGTGGTTCGTCCATCACTTCGTGGGCCCCATGGTGATGCCCCAAGGCGGACGATTCACCACCGCCGCATGGAAGTTGACCGAGTTGACCCACTGATCGGGTCCTGTCTGACCGTCCCCCTCCTGTGTTCTTGGATCCCGGCGGAGACGCCCGTCTTCCGAACCGACGGAGAAAGAGGTGGGCCTTGAGACAGCACACGAGCACCTCCCCAGGCCGACCGGGCGGTGTGCTGGACCGTGACGCCGGACGACCAACTTCCGCCCCTGGGCGCGGGCTCGTCGCCGGCGACGGCACGACCACCCTGATCACGGATCTGCCGTACGGGCCGGAAGCGGCCGAGGTCGCCCGGGGCGCCATGACGCTGGCACTGCGTGGCACTGAGACGGACGTACTTGCTGACGCCCGCCTGATCGGGTCGGAGCTCGCGACGAACGCCTTCGTCTCGGGCAGTCCGCCGTTGGTTCTGTGCGTCGACCGCAGGAGTCTGGCCAGCGGCGGCCTGGAGATCGAGATCACCGTCACCGACGGCGGCTGTTCCCGACCCGCACCCGCTTCTCCTACCGCTCCCGCCGAGCAGGCCGAATCAGGACGGGGACTGGTCATCGTCGATGCCTTGGCCGATGCCTGGTCGCTGACGACTGGCACCAACGGCTCTCGTGCCTGGTGCCGACTCACCCACAGGCCGTGCTCCTCGTCCGCCGGCGCCTGATGTCCACGCCTGCCCAAACCCGTCCTCCAAGGAGGCACCACACAGTGCGCATCGACCATGCGACTTCCCCACCCTCACGCACAGCTGTGCCGGAGGCCGCTCGCCAGCCCAGGGTCGTCGTCGCTCTCCACGAGGGCTTCTACGGCGCGGAGTCGGGCACCGGCTTCAGCAACCGCGCCTTCCTCACGGCACTGGCCCGGCTCCTGCCGACAGGCCGCCTCTCAGTGATCACCCCGCACGTGCCCGAGACCGCGGGAGCGCACGACCAGCGGTGGGCCGGCGAGGTGCGGCAGATGCTGCGACAGGCCGCGGCCGAGGTCATCACGATCCCGAAGGTCAACGCGCCGCCGGACTCGATCCGCGGCTCGGTTCAGCTGTGCGACCTGGCGGGCGAGGCGGCCATACGCATCGCCGCGCGGGCGAGCCGGTGCCTCCTCGTCGGCCTCGACATCCCGTTCCTCGGGCTCGCGCCCTACACGTCGCCGACCACGGACCTGCTGCTCGTGCCCCGCTCCACGACCGCGCTGACGCGGCCCAAGGACGTCTCCCGCGTCCGCTGGGAGCGGGACGCCCTGCGAGCGGCGACCCTCCGAGGTGCACGCGTCGGGGCTATCTCCTCCCACATGCGAGGCCACCTCGTCGTCAACTACGCCGTCCCTCGGTCGAGCATCGTGAGCATCCCGAACGGACTGATCCGTGAGGAGATGGTCAGGCCGGCCACGGCTCTGCCGCTGCCTTTCAAGGCCCGCGCCGGATTCCTTCTCGCCATGGGCCGCGCAGTCCCGACGAAGGGCTTCGAAGACCTCCTGGAGGCGCTGCGTCTGCTGAAGGAACGCGGTGTCCCCGTTCCTCACCTGCTGCTGGCTGCCGTGACCTCGGAGGAACACAAGCACCCCTCCTCGTACCAGCAGGACCTGGCAGCGCACATCCGCGCGCACGATCTGGGCGCGACCCTGATCACTCGCTTCACCCCCGCGATCCGCGCCTGGCTGCACAGCCCGGCCCTGCGCGCGGTCATCGTTCCCTCTCGCGAGGAGCCCTTCGGCCGGATACCCCTGGAGGCGTTCGCAGCCGGTGCGGGCCCCGTGGTCGCGACCACGGCCGGCGGTCTGGCTCAGACCGTCATCGACTGCGAGACCGGCTTCACGGCCGCACCGCAGGACCCCAGGTCCCTGGCATCCGCCCTGCACCGGGCCCTGACGGTCCTGCCCCGAGAACGCGATCGACTCCGGAGCGCCGGGGCGGCCCTGGTGCGCTCCCGCCACGACTACGAGGCCAGCGTCGGTTCCGTCATGGACCGCATCGCCCCCTGGGCGCTGGCGCGGTCAGCCACCGTGGATGGCCGCGCGCGATGAACCAGCCGGTGGTGCTGATCAGCCTGGAGTCCCCGCACTCTTTCTGGCGGCTGTCTTCCGAGCACGAGCGTGCGCTGTCCGCCGCCTTCCCCGGCGTCGAGTTCCGCAGGGCGACCGAGGAGGCCGTGCCGCACCAGCTGGCCGACGCACACGTCTACTTCGGGTGGCGATTCGCGCCCTCGTGGCTGTTCGCCGCGCCACTTCTGCGGTGGATCGCTTCCCCGGCCGCCGGCACTGACCATCTGCCCGTCGCCGAGGCACACTCCGTCGGGGTGGCCCTGACCCGCTCGTACGGCTTCCACGGCAGGCCCATGGCCGAGCACGCCATGGGCCTGGTCCTGGGCTTCTCCCGCGGGCTGTTCACCAGCCAGCGCGTTCAGCGGAACCGTGGCTGGTGGAAGGACGACCTGGCCGAGGAGTTCTTCGACCTGGCGGGGGCGACGATGACCATCGTCGGCTGCGGCAGCGTCGGGCGCCACCTCGCCCGGGCCGCCCGGGCCTTCGGCATGAACGTCATCGGAGTGCGCCGGACACCACCTGCGGCTTCCGAGGGCGGGATCACGTGGGTGCACACGACGGCGGTGCACCAGGCGGTGTCCGTCGCCGACGTCGTGGTCAATCTGCTGCCCGCGACCCCTGCCACGCACCGCTACTTCGACCACGACCTCTTCTCGGCGTGCAAGCCCCGCTCTCTCTTCCTCAACCTCGGCCGCGCGGCAACCGTCGACCAGTCGGCCCTCCTGGCCTCCCTCGACACCGGCCACCTGCGCGGTGCGGCCCTGGACGTGTTCGATCCCAAACCGCTGCCTGCACGCCATCCGCTACGGCTTCACCCCCGGGTCGTACTCACCCCGAAAAGCTCGGTGTTCTGCCGCGCGTACATGGACGAGGCGGTGGCGTTCTTCGCCGACAACCTGCACCGCTACCTCTCGGGCCAGCCCCTCAACGGCCTGGCCGAGGCGCCCGCCACCCGCTCTCCGCTCGTAGGAGGCTGACCAATGCCCACCGCAGACCACGACGATCTGGCCGCCGCCTTCGCCGCCGCCGGCCGCAACCACCCCTACCTGGCCTTCACCCTGAACTCGCTGTGCAACCTGGACTGCGTGTTCTGCAAGCCCCGGTGCATGCCGGACTACGGGCACAAGGACCGGCCCCTGACCGCCTCCGACTATGCGGCCATCGCCACCGAGGCCGGGACCTGGAAGATCAGGAAGGCACACTGCTCCGGCGGTGAACCGACCCTCCGAGCCGACATCCTCGACGTCATCGCGGGCCTCGCCGACGGCCTCGGGCCCGACGCCGCGATCGGCATGACCAGCCACGGCAACCTGCGCCGTGGGCTGAGCGTCGAACAGCTCCACCACGCCGGCCTGACCTACCTCAACCTCAGCCTCCACAGCCTCGACCCGGCGCGGTCCGCCGCGATCATGGGCGGTGGCGACCCGCGCACCACCCGGAGCACCCTTGACGCCGCCCTCTCCCTCGGCCTGCGAGTGAAGATCAACTGCGTTCTTCAGCGCACCTACCTGGACGACGCCTTCGCCGTGGCCGAACTCGCCCGCGACCTGCCCGTCGCCGTCCGCCTGATCGAACTCCAGAACATCGGCCCCGCCCAGGCGCTCTTCGACACCGAGTTCATCACCGAGGCAGAGGTCCGCGACCGTCTCGACGAGTGGTTCGCGAACGCCGGCGAAGTCCCCCGGGACCAGCTGGGCGTCCGCAGCCCCGGGCAGTACCTCCGTCCCGACGGCTGGGCAGGGTCGATCGGCTTCATCTCCAACTCCAGCTGCGCCACCTGCTCCGACGCCAACCGAATCAAGATCACGCCCACCGGAGTGGCGCGACCCTGCATCCTGCACAACCGCGACATCCCCCTGAAGCCCCACCTCGCCGACGGCACACTCGGCGACGCCTTCGCCCACCTCTTCCAGGCCATGCTCGACCGCAACACCAACGACGCCTGGCAGGGCTTCCACTACGTCGACTACGACCTGCGCTGGGACCGGATGGAGCGCCCCGAAGGCACTCCGGTCCTGCCCCTGCTCCCCGTCCTCCCCATGGAAGCGGCCGGCTCCCCCTGCGCCCGCGCCTCCACCGGGGAGCGGTGATGGTCGTGGTCGACGCGCCGCCTCTCTACCAGGAGCTCGGCGCTCTGTACGAACGCGAGCTGGATGCTCACGACGTCGGGGCCGTGATGCTCACCCACAAGTGGCAGCCGGCTGACCTGCTGGCTCCGCACTCCGACATCGACGTACGCGTCCTCCTTCCCCAGGCCCCCGCCGACTGGGAAGAGTGGAACCACCGCCTGGCCGCCGCACACACCGCCGCAGTCGGCCGGGAAGTCTTCCATCGACGTCTCCTGGAGCACCCGCCCGGCTTCGCGTTCACCGCGACCGAGACGGACGGGCGACTCGTCTCCGCGCCCGAACTCGCGACCTGGTCACTGATCAGCGGCAGCGCGCGGGACTTCCAACGCTGGAAGTCCCGGGCCCCGATGGCGCCCTGGTGCGAGGTCGATGAGCGGTTCTACCGGGGGATCCTCCAGGCCAGGATGGGCGGCCGATACCAGCTGGCCGCGGACAGCACGGACAACGTGGTCGAGGACATCGCCGCGTACCGACGCCACTGCGTGGCGTGGCACTACCTCGCCCCGTGCTGGTTCGCTGCCGCCGCACTCGCGACCCGTACCCGCTGCCCCGGAAAGACGGCGGCCCTCACCCAGTGGCGGCCTGAGGGACTGGACGGATACGCCGAGCTGTTCCTCCGGCACTCAGAGAACCGCTCCGATGCCCGCCCACGGGGTCCGCGCCACCTGCTCCGCGCGGCCCATGTAGCTCTGGAGGCGGCCATGCGCCGCGTTCCTGACTGGGCCCGCCCAGGCGGCCAGGGGCATGAGCACGCTCGTACTGACTGGGTGATGACGGCCGGCATGCTCCGTGTACGCGTCGCCCGCTGGCTGTACTACCTCGATCCGCCGCCCGGCGTGGCGACCGAGTACCTGATCCGGCGGGAGGCGAAGGAACTCCGCTCCGCCGCGCAAACGCTGACCGTGCTCGCGGCAGACGAGGCGACTGCCGCCCAGCGGCTGGCCACCCGGATGGCGGCGCTGATCCCCACTGGCCCCACCACCGCCGACACCCTGCGCGCAGCCCTCGCGCGCTGGCACCAGCAGAAGACCACCGTCCAGGACTTCCTCAGCTTCACCCCCGAGGACGTCCACCTCTGACCCAAGGAGTCTCGCCAATGACCCCGCGTGCGTCGGTGCCCCGCACCCTCAAAACGGCCAAGGTCAAGATCACCACAAAGTGCAACCGGCACTGCGACTTCTGCATCTTCGCCGACGGCGCCCAGGGCGAGAACATGCCCCTGGAACTGTTCTCCACCATCCTGACCCGGCTGGAGACCATCCCTTTCCAGCAGCTGCACATCAACGGCGGCGAACCCACCGTGCACCGGGACTTCCCGGCGCTCAGCGACGCCGCCCGCACGCGGCTGCCGGACAAGGTCATGGTCCTGGGCACGAACGCCATCACCCTGGCCCGCAACCAGCCGATCATGGACGCGACCCTCCGCTCCTACGACCAGATACTCATCGGCTGCGACGACGAACACGGGAACTACGACGAGGTGCACGCCGTCGTGCCCCGCCTCCGCGAAGCCGGCAAGACCGTGGTCGTCAACAGCGTCCTGGAAGGCATCAGTTCCACCCGGCTCACGCAGCTCGGGGCGCTGTGTGAGAAGTACGGCGCCATTCATGTCACCAACCACGTGCACCACGTCGACGTGGGCCAGCCGGCGAACGAGCTGCGCGGCCTCTGCGACCGCCACCTCGACCAGCACCTGATGATCGAGATGGACGGGTCCTGCTACCGCTGCTTCAACGCCATGGCGAAGGACGACAGCGAGTTCAGCATCTGGGACGAGGACTTCGCGGCCAAGGTGTTCGCGCCGCGCGCGCACCACTTCCGGTTCTGCCTGCGCTGCCACGAGTACACCGACTCCGGCGCCGCACTCGTCCCCGCCCTCACCGTCTGACCGGGAGGTACACCACCATGCCCGCAGTCCTCGGACTGAACTTCCACCACGACACGGCCGCCGCGTTAGTCGTAGACGGCCGCCTCTACGCAGCCGAAGAGGAGCGCTGGAGCGGCGTCAAGCACAACCACCCCACCCGCAAGGGCACGCTCACCGCCCCGACCCGCGCGCTCCAGTGGTGCATGGAGGCCGCCGGCCTCGAACCGGAGGACGTGGACGCCGTCTGGGCCGCCTCCATGCGTCCCAACCCTGCGGCCGGCTGGTGGCTGGCCGAGGAGCGGGAGGAACTCGCCGCCCTCCTGCCCGCGCCGCTCGGCGAACACCTCCGCCTCCTCTCCCACCACACGGCCCACGTGCTCTCCGGCTACCTGCTCTCCGGGCACGAGCACGCCGCGGGCCTCGTCATCGACGCCGGCGGCTCCTCCCTGGGATCCGACTTCGGCCCTGGCCGGGAGCGCATCACGGGGTACGACCTGTGGCCTGATCGCATCGACCGCCTCCACCAGGGCATGCCGGCCGTCGTGCCGGGCCCGGTCGGGCCTCGGCGCGTCCACTCCTCCCTCGGGCACTTCTACCGGAACCTCGCCCAGAGGGTGATCCCACCCGGCGACGAGCCTGAGGGCAGCATGATGGCGCTCGCCGCTTTCGGCGATCCCCAGCGCTACGGCGCACACGTCCGCGAACTGGTCCGGCTCGGAGACGAGGGCGAGGTCCGCATCGATCATCCGTGGGGTTCGGCGGACAGCAGCACACCGCTGCTGCTCGATGGCCGGGCCTGGACCGCCGACAACGTCGCGGAACAGCCGGAACACAAGCGTGCCGACCTGGCCGCCGCCGTCCAGGAGATCTTCGCCGCATCGGTCGTCCACATCGCCCGCCACCTGCAACGACTCACCCGGGCCTCAACGTTAGTGTTCTCCGGCGGATGCGCCCTGAACTCCCACCTCAACGGCCAGCTGGCCGCCGACAGCGGCTTCGACACCCTCTTCGTCGCACCCGCCCCGCACGACGCCGGCACAGCCGTTGGCGCCGCGCTCTACGGCTGGCACTACCAGCTCGGGCAGGAGCGCCTGCCGGTGCCAACCGACGCGGCCTGGGGCCCGAACCCGGGCGCGCTGCCAACGATAACGGTGCCGCCCGGCTATCACGCCTTGCCCCACCTCGGGCTCGGACTGCCGGCCACAGTGGCGGCACTGCTCGCCGAGCACCGCATCGTCGGCTGGGTGCAGGGGCAGCTTGAATTCGGGCCGCGTGCCCTCGGCCATCGCTCGATCCTCGCCCACCCCGGTCACGCCGCCACGCGGGACCGACTCAACGCGATCAAGAAGCGAGCCGCGTACCGCCCGTTCGCGCCGGCCGTCCTCGCCGAGCACGCCACGGAATGGTTCATGTCGGCGGGCGACCCGTTCATGAACCGTGTCGCCGCCGTCCGACGGTGCCGAACCGACCGAGTCGCGGCGGTCACCCACCACGACGGCACCGCCCGCGTCCAGTCCGTCGCCGCCGACCACCAGGGCCTGGGCGATCTCCTTGAGCAGTTCCGCGACCTCACCGGACTGCCCCTGCTGCTGAACACATCCTTCAACCGCAAAGGCGCCCCGATCCTGCGGACCGCTGAGCAAGCCGTGGCGGCGACGGTGGAGCTGCGCCTCGACGCCCTCGCCGTCGGGGACACCCTGCTGCTCGCCGACCACGTCCCCGATCCCCGTGCCGCGTCCCTTCGTACGAGGTGAGGCGGATGGATCCCATCGACCTCGACCACGTCCTGACCGTGCTCGGTGCCGCGGCGTGGAGCCTGAACGAGCAGTCCCGCGCCCGCGTGGCCGCCGGCCTCGCTCTCACGGTCTACGACGGCCACACCCGCGACCAGGGCACGCCTTACCTGGAGCACCCGCTGGCCGTCGTCAGGCTCTTGCGAACGGAGATCGGCGTCCGGCGCCCCGAGACCCTCCTCCTCGCTCTCCTCCATGACGCCTTGGAGGTGTCCCCTGAGTCGGAGGCACTGCTCGTCCATCACCTCGGCGGCCCGTTCACCGCTCGCCTGCGTGCCATGACGGCCGACCACCGCCTCGAACAGCGCACGAAGTCCGTCGGCGACGAGACCCGCTGGCGCGCGAAGCAGGCCGCGCTCCCGCCCGAGGAGCTCCTCGTCCGGCTCGCCGACCGCCTGCACAACCTGCGCGACCTCGCCGCGTCCCCGAACCTCGACCGACGCCGACGGTTCCTCCAGACCTTGGGCGATTTCCACCTCTTCCTCGCCGACGCCGCCCGCGACCTCGGCCCGCATCTGGAGACCATGCACGCGCGCCTGCACGCCGAGTACGTCCACCACATACAGGAGGTACGTCCGTGAAACGGGTCGTCTACTCGATGGAGCCGGTCGGCCGGACCGGCGGCCGGGTCTACCTACGGATGCTCCACGAGGTGACGGCCGACGACGTGGAATGGCGCACGGTCCCGGACCACAAGCGGACCTACCGGGTCCGCCGCTGGCGCAAGCTCCGCCACCTCGCCCGCCTGGCACCTTCCATACGGGCGCTGCACGGCACCACCGGCACCTTCGTGTGGGACGACCTCAGCCTGCTGCTGTTCACGCCCGGGATGCGCGCCCGCACGGTGTTCCTCCTGCACCACTACGAGCCGCTCCAACATGACTCCGCCCCCATCGAGGCCATGCTCTGGGAGCGGCTGTTCCGCGTTCTGCCGCAGTGCGCCGCCGTCGTGTGCGTCGCCCCGTACTGGGCCGACCAGCTTCACGCCCGAGGCGTCCGCAACGTACGGGTGATCTACAACGCCTTCGACATGGCCGAAGTAGAGCAGGCACGCGGTTACGACCGGGCCGAGTGCCGCGCCGAGTTCGGCCTACAACCCGACGTGATCGGCGTCTACGCGGGCAAGGCCGTGCACTGGAAGGGGACCGAGGAAGTCTCCGCAGCACTGGCCGGCGTTCCCGGACTGCGGGTGATCACCAGCGGCAGCAACACCATCGGCCTCGACAGCGCGCACTACGACGTCGAACGCGAGCGGTACCTGCGTCTGCTGCGCGCCTGTGATGTCGGTGTCTTCCTCCCACGGATGCGGGAGGGCTGGAGCCGTTGCGCCGCCGAGGCTTTACTCCTCGGCCTGCCCTGCCTCATCCGTCCGGTGGCCGGCCTGGGCGACCTCGCCGCACTGGCTGGCCAGCCAGCCCCGGACCTCCGCAGTCTCCCGGCACAGGTCCGGGAGCGTGCGGCGGCACGCCACACCGAGGCCAAGGCGGGGTACGAGGCCCTGGCCCGGTTCGACCTGAACTACTTCGGCGACGCCTGGGGCAACCTCCTGACGCAGGTCGCCTGACCAGCGGCTAAGCCTGCGCGACCAGCTTCTTGCTGGCAGCTTCCAGACGGGCCAGCACGCGGTCCCGGCCGAGCAGCTCCATGGACTCGAACAGCGGGAGTCCGATCGTCCGGCCGGTGACCGCGACCCGGATGGGCGCCTGGGCCTTGCCCAGCTTCAGCCCGTGCTTCTCCCCGACGGCGAGCAGGACGGCCTTCAGGTCGTCCGCCTTCCAGTCCGCGACGTCGGCCAGCTCGGCGCGGGCGTCCGACAGAATGTCGCCGGCGCCCGCCTTCATCGCCTTGTTCCACGACGCCTCGTCCTCGACCGGCTCGTCGAGGAACAGGAAGTCCACATAGCTGGTGATCTCGGAAAGCAGCGCCAGCCGGGTCTGGGCCAGGGAAGCCGCCGCCTCGAAGACGTCCTTGTCGAACGCCTCCGGCCGCCACGGCGCGTACGGGGCGACGAGCCACGGCGCGCAGGCGGCGGCGAACTGCTCCGGCGACAGGGCGCGGATGTACTCGCCGTTGAACGCCGTCAGCTTCTTCACGTCGAAGAAGGCCGGCGCGGTGTTGACGTCCTCGATCCGGAAAAGCTGCTCCAGCTCCTCGTACGGCCTGATCTCCCGGTCGTCACCCGGGCCCCAGCCGAGCAGCATGAGGTAGTTCACCATCGCCTCGGGCAGGAACCCCTCGGCGAGGTAGTCCTCCAGCGCCACCTTGTCCCGGCGCTTTGACAGCTTCTGCCGCTTCTCGTTCACGATCACCGGCAGATGCGCCCACACAGGCGGCTTGGCACCGAGCGCCTCCCACAGCAGCTGCTGCTTCGGCGTGTTCGACAGGTGCTCCTCGCCTCGGATGACCTGCGTGATTCCCTCGTCCAGGTCGTCCACGACGTTGGCGATCAGAAAGACCGGGGACCCGTCACCACGGGCGATCACGAAGTCCTCGATCGCGCTGTTCGGGAACGCCGGCTCCCCGCGGACCAGGTCGACCACGACGGTCTCCCCCTCGTCCGGCGTCCGGAACCGCAGCGCCCGCCCCTCCTCGAAGGCCAGCCCCCGGTCCCGGCAGAACCCGTCGTACCCGAGGTGCTCCGACCCCGTGCGCTCCTTCAGCTGTTCCCGGGTGCAGTCGCAGTAGTACGCCCGGCCGGCCTCGAAGAGCTGCTGAGCCGCTTCCCGGTGCCGGTCGGCGTTGTGCGACTGGAAGTACGGCCCCTCGAAGGCCGGGTCCTCGCCATGGATGCCGATCGCCGCGAGCGCGCTGATGATGCCCTCGGTCCACTCCGGCTTGTTCCGGGCCGCGTCGGTGTCCTCGATCCTCAGGACGAACCTGCCGCCGGACTGTCGTGCCACCGCCCAGTTGTAGAGAGCGGACCGTGCACCACCGACATGGAACATGCCGGTCGGGGACGGGGCGAAACGAACGCGAACCGGGGCAGTAGACATGCGCTCCAGGGTACCGACGCGGGACCTCCGCCCCGGACCACTCGCCGCGCCCCCGCGCCAACGTTTTTCGGCCGTCCTTGCCCCATGAACGCTCGGCTGGCGCCTGCGGCGGAGCACTGGGACCGGCGAGGCGGACGCGAACGCGGCGACCAGGCCGTGGGGGACACTGGCGCTGAAGTTCGCGCACCACAGGTACGGGGCGCCGAGAACAGGTTCCGCCCACGGCTGCCAGCCCACCACGTCAGGGCCCGGCTCGGCATCCTGGACGAGCGGCGGCAGCAACTCCAAGGACACGGTGCAGGAGAAAACAGGGACGTTGGCGGTCGTGCGCGGCTGGTCCACGCCGCAGAGCCAGCCCTGGGCACTGAGCTGTCTGCCCCCGGCGAACTGGCGAATGGTCGGCCGCAGGGCCGGCTGGGGCGGCATTCCGTCCCGCCGCCGTCCTGCGGATACTGGCCGCCATGACTTCGTCTCCGCAGGAAGAGATCAAGAACGCTGCACAAGCCATCTCGGACATGCATGTCGCAACGGTTTCCGGCGAGCATGCCCGTGCCGCCAGCGACGCCGCAGCCAACCTTTACTCGAGCGCCGGACACCGACTCCTGTACGCGCCGCCAGAACTGCGGCAGCTGATCACCGAGGCTATCGAGGTCGGTTATGCGGCAGCTCTGCAGGACGTACGGGATGGCGACTTCGACGGCAACATCCTGGAATGGCGGCCCGCCCTGTTCGAGGCATAGGCCGAGACAACTGCGACAGCGGATCCGGTCACTCCGGCGACACCACGCGGGGACGGAGCGAACTGCTCCCTCCCCGGCGCCTGTCTACGTCCCCCGTCTACGCGGTTGTTTCTCCCTCTTCGCTTTCGTCCCCGCTTCCTGGCTCCGCATCAGCTACCTCGCGCCGGTACTGCGGGTGGTCGAGGTCCATTTGCCGTGCTGCATGCAGCGGCACCGGGTAGCGGGCGCGGTCGGACCAGAAGAGGGTCTGGTGGCACAGACGGGCGGTCATAGCCGACAACGCCTCACGTGCCCCGTCGGACGGCCCCCCGATGGGGAGGATCTCGGTGGCGGTCATGGCGTAGAAGTTCTGCGGCATCTCGCCTTTGCGGCGCTTCGACCGGTCTTCTGACTGCACGGATTTCTCCGCTTCCCATCGGGTGCGCTTGGAGCCCAGTCGGCCGGCGCCGCTGCCGTCGTAGGCGCGAGGCACGTTGCACAGCAGCCATACCGGCGTTCCGAAGTCTGTGTCGACTTCGAAGAGCAGCGTCGAGGTGTCCTTCTCAACGGGTTCGGCGCCGTCCTTCTTGCCCAGGTGGGTGACGCTGACGGGCTGTGGCACCTCTTCGTCGTCCGTGTTGAGGCGGATTACGGCCAGCGGGGCGTCCTGGCCGAGGCGTGCTCCAGGAAGCTGGTATCGGCTGCGGTTGCCATCAGTTCCTGCCCGCGCGAGATGTTCACCGAGGCGAACGTTCTGCAAGCCGTCCCACATGCGTCGCGCGGACTGCGCGTCCACCGTGACTGTGTAGGGCACGCCGTCCAGCTCGTCGGCGAGGTCACCAAGGGCGCGCTCCACCATATCGGCGGCACCGTCCCACTTCTGCCTATAGCTCGTGGTCTCCGCGGAAGGTTCCGGATACGGGTGGGTGTGGAAGGCGTTCTGAGCCGAGCGGTACGGCCGCCACACCGGGGCCGTGGAACTCCAGCCGAGCAGGGACCATGCCCCTTGTGGGGACTGGGGCGGGACCAGCGCGGTGGCCGTAATGACGATCTTGGGTTCGCCCTTCTCGCCGTAGCGTCGGTTCTGCTGTCGCACATGCACGCCGACATGGGCCAGCCGGTCGACCGGGAATCTGCTCGTGCCCTGAAGAGCATTGGAGATCCGCTCGTCAGTGACGCCGAGGGAGCGGTACAGGTCGAGCAGGGCCATCTGTGCCGGGTGGTCTTCGCCGCCCGGCTCGATGACACCTTCCTTTCCGCGGCCCTTCAGGTACTGCGATGGAACGTCGAGGCGGGCCAGGAGCGCCTTCGTCTGCGGCTTGGCATCCAGCTCGTCCAGGTCACGAGCGTCGATGCCGGGGAAGTCATCGGCGTGCGGCAATTCGGTCTCGCACCATGCGCCGACCAGGACTCCGTCGCGGGACCTGAGTGAGGCGCTCACAGCCCCCAGCGCTTCTGCCCGGTCCCGCCCGCGACCTGGCCGCAGGAAGTCCGGCACGTAGTGGAAGACGGCTGTGATGCGGCCCTGGTAGAGGTCGAGCTCGACGCCCTCCTGGGTGTCAAGGCCGGCGGGGCTGAGTCCGAACGCGTGGCAGAACGTCTGCAGCATGCGCTGCCGGGTCTCGTCCCGGTACCACAGGCAAGCGATGCGGAGCTTCTTGAAGCCGCCCTCGGCGACGGAGACGCACAGCGACTCTGCTGACGGGAAGAGGCTGCCCCGCGGGCGCAGTGGCTCCTTGCTGCCGGTCCGCTCGCGCTCCTCTTTGCGGCGCTTGTACTCCTGGGCCGAGACCTTTTGAGGGTCGGTGGGGCGTCGTGGCAGGGTCATCGCGGACTGGCGCAGGGACAGGCGCTGGGCATGATCGCCGAAGACAGCGTCTGCGTGAGCACGCAGGAGCCTCAGGTGGTGCATGCCGACGCCCGTTCCGATGGGGTGTTGGTAGTTCTTCGCGGGGATGGGCCAGATCTGGCCCGGGTGTTCGCGGGGGAACTGGAGCTTCTCCTTGAAAGCCCTGGCCCGCTCGCGAAGCTTCTGCTCGCGCTCGGAACGCTTGGCGATGGACTGCAGAATCGAGTAGTCCATCTCCAGTCGGCCGAGCGCTTGCAGGGTCTGCCGCGGGATCGTCTTCGTTCCGCCCCGCCCGTTGAGCTTGACCTCCAGGATCGGGCGGCCCTCTCCGGGCTGGACGGCAAGTGCTGTGGAGCTGAAGATCAGCGAGGACGAGATGCGGGAGACGCGCGCGTCCAAGAGCAGCACGGGATGCTGCACGTTCGGCAGGGTCTTGAGACGCACCGCCGTTCGGCACACGGCGTAGCGACCGCCGCTCTCGTTCTCCCAAGGATCGTCCAACGCGACCAGGCCACCGGTGATATCGGGACGCAGTGTGATCTCTCGGCCGTTGGAGAGCTGCAAGGGAACGGCTGCGAGACGCTCCGCCAGCCCCCACCCCACGCTCTTGTAGAGCCAGTTCGGCGCATCCGGTTGTGCTCCCTTGGCCCCCGCCAAGTGCTCCTCCAGAGCGAATTCCCGCTCCGGAGTCCTCGCGATGCGCACCGCGAGATCGGGCGGCTGCCTCAGGTCGATCACCTCTACCTGTTCACCGAGGGCGAGGCCGTACGTCAGGGTGAAGGCTTTGCACAGCAGATCGCTGTCGATCGGCTGCCGGGATACCAGGAACGGCGCCGCGCCCTTGGGCTCGAAGTACACATACCCGCCAGTGATCACCTGGAGCACGGTCGTGGCGATGGTGTACGGCGCCTGCGCCTCCTCCTTGCCGAAGCGCTTCCTGCACTGGCCGGTGAAGGTGGCCCACAGCTTGGCCGTCTCCGTGTCCAGCTGGCGCACGTGAACCGTCGCGTCCCCCACCAGAGCGGGAGTACAGCGGTAGGCCAGTGTGTGCAGGTACTTGCCCGGCTCGAGGTTCTGGTCGTTCACTCGTCTCTTCTCTTTTCAGTGGGTGAGGGTCGGGTCGATGCCCGCGTAGGAGAGGAAGGCGTTGAGGGCTTCCCCATACAGGTCGTTCATCTGCCGCTTCACCGCCGGCGGCCACTGCTCGTGGATGCGGCGCAGGACGGTTTCCAGGTCGGAGCTCCAGGTGTCCTCGTGGAAGGCGTAGTCGACCAGGTGCAGGACGGCCTCGGTACCACCACGACGGGCCCGTCCGGCCAGCTGGATTAGGTCGACGACGACACCCGCGACGACCTCCTCCTGAAGCGACTTGGGCATGGAGGTGAACTGGGGTGTCGCGCGCAGGATCAGTTCGAGCCGTTGCCATGCGGCGGTGCGTGCCTTCTCCAACGCGTCGTCGGGGTTGGCGGTGCCACCCTCTGGGAGTGCGTGCAGCCCTGCGGCGTTGACGCTGGCGTACATCTCCGCGGGTTCGGCGAACAGCGCCAAGGGTCGGACACAGAGGTAGACCGAGCGCACGGCGGAACGGATACCGACGACGATGTTCAGACCGCGGGCGATCAGGGCCAGGGGGACGACCAGGACGTTGCCGTACTGCGGGAAGTCCTCGAACTGCTCGGCCGTGAGGCGAGTGGCGATGTTCTCCCGAGGCAGGTCGGGGTCGGGGCTGTGCCGGTCGCTGTCCCGCACGGCCACGCAGAGCCCTTCGCGGTAGGTGCCGGCCTGGGCGATGCCTCGGGCCAGCCAGGCACATTGCTGGTAGGAGTTGGCCACCACCAGGACGTGCGCGCGGTCCTTGTCCTTGGCACGCTGTCGCTCCAGCTCCCGGTAGATGTACTGGTCGTACAGCTCCGTGCCGAGCTCGATCAAGGCGCCCTTCTTGCGGCTGGGATGCTGGCCCGAGATCTTGATCGGCTCGCCGTACATGGGGTGTCCCTCGCCGTACTCGATACGGTGGCGTCGAGCGCGGATCGAACGGGCCTGGGCATCGGTCATCCACCAGCGCACGGGCGCGTGGACGTGCTCGCGTACCGCCTGGGGAAAGTACGCCGTGGCGGACAGGCCCATGACGGGACGCTCGACCCCGGCCAGGCACAGTGAGACAAGACCGCCCAGCTCGGCGGTGAAGGTGTGCGGGTCGCCCGCGATGCTCTGCGCGACGAGTTCGGCGTCACTCTCCCTCTTGTCCAGGCCGGTCACGCGGTATCCCGTGATCGAGCGCCCCAACAGGCCAAGCGGGAGGACGGCCGAGACGGCACTCGGGCTGAGCGTCTCGGCGATCCGCTGCGCGGAGCGAAGCCCGGAGGGGCGGTAATGCTGCACGCAGGTGCGCAGCTCGGAGAGCGCTTCGTCCAACTCGGTCAAGGTCGCCCGGGTGACGAGCAAGTTGACCGCCTGGGCACGCTGGTGCGGGTCCTTCACCCGTGACTCCAGCAGCCGGTGCAGATCGAGCTTCACGGCGTCGAGCAGTTGTTGGCCGCGCGGGGCCACCAGCGCCTCCAGAGCGCGGCGCACCTCGTCCCACCCCACCTCCGTCGGATCGCTCTCCGTGGCGCGTGGCTGCAGGTAGCGGGCGGGCATGAGGCCCTGGAGGCGCCGAGCGAGGTCGGCTGGAAGATCGGTCTCCCCGGAAGCGGCCAGGTCCGGCCAGAGCAGACGGATCAGCTGCCGGTCACGGCCACGGGCCAGGTGCCAGCGCAGCCCGGTGCGGTCCGGCACACGATTCTCCGCGCGCTCGTCCTCCCTGACATCCAGACGCAGCGCGTTGCTGCATACGGCGAGGAGCAGGAACTCCGCCATCAGCCGTACCTGGCCGACCGACGGCAGCAGGTCGGCCTCGGCCGAGATCGGCAGCCGCTTCGCGTCCGTGTCCATCTCCTGCGGGGCCGCCGTCCAGTGCCTGCGTGAGTGCAGGACGACCTCGCCGGCACATCGATCCACCGCCCTCGACTGGAACTGGTCGACCTCGTCGACGAGGACGGCGTGGCAGGTACGCAACGCGAATTCGGCAACGCTCACCCCTTGGACGGGGCGCCCGTCAAGGTTCACGCCGATGCGCAGGTTGCCCTGGAGGAAGGCGAAGTGATTCGTCACGACCACGTGCGCCGAACAGGCTTCGTATACGGGGGCAAACTTGCCGCAGGTGGGAATCCAGGGACAGGCGGACGCACCCAAGTCCTGCCGGTACAGGGACAGGCAAGGCTCGCGGCCGGGCGGATAGTCGGCGTTGGACTCCAGCAGTGGTCGCTGGGCGCACCCGTAGGAGAGCGGATCCACGTCCCGTTCGCCGCTCTCGCCCCACTCTCCCGGTGCCTGCGGGTCCTCGTCGATGAGACGGGCCAGCTTGTGCGCGCGCTCGTGCATACCTGATGACGACATCAGGTGCGCACAGCCGGCCTCGTGCCTGATGACGCCGAGGCCCTGCAGGACGCGCAGGTCGGACCGGTTCTTGCGGGTGATGGCCAGGCATGCCTTGATGTCGGGCAACACGATGGCCACCCGGTGGCCCTGCTGGGCAAACCAGGCGGCCAGGACGCGCACCAAGACGCTCTTGCCCGTCCCGGTTGGCGCGTGGAAGATCTCCAGGCCGCCGGCCGTCATCCGCAGCGCTTCCTGTGGGCTGATGGAGTCGGAGGTCTGCAGGACGGAGAACAGGCCCTTGAGGACCGTGTGAAGGTAGCGCTTCTCCTCCGGCTCACCGCTCTCGATCTGCGTAGCCAGTTCGAGCAGATCCTCCGTGGGGATACGGGGGTTGTCCAGCGGGGGCGCGGTGGCGATGTGCGGCAGGCGGTCGTGGCCGAATGCCTCGGTGAAGCCGGGGTACGTGGGGATCGTCAGCTGGCCATGCACCTGGCCGACGCCCTGCACGCTGATCTCCCCAGTCTTCCAGAATCCGGGGCCGGCGAACTCGGGGGGCTTCGGCCGCGCGCTGGGCCGCCGATACCGGGCGATCTGCCGGTCGACGTAGGCCAGCAGATCACCGCCGACCCGGGGGATAGCTGCCTCGGCAGTCAGCGGGTCTCCGCCTGCAGGTTCGAAAGTGAGCAGCTTCTGCGGCTCACCAGGGCCCTCGTCGCCGAGGGGTGTGAGCAGTGCGCGGGCGGCGGGAGTGAAGTTCCGTACGTCGCCGAACTTGCCGGGGGCGGTGCGGTACACGTCGACGATGCGTCGGCGTTCTTCGCTCGTCAGCTCCGGCCACCGGTCCCAGGCCCGGAACTGGCCGGACAGCAGGAAGGCCGCCTTCCGGAAGGGGGCAGCGGGCGCATCGTTGTCCACGGACGTGTCAGGGAAGTAGTAGGCAGCCAGTGCGAGCGAGGCGCACAGGGCTGTCCGTTCCACGGACGGCTCGCTCACGACCAGGCCACCCCCGAACGCTCGCAGACCAACTCGCCGAACTCGGACGCCGTGGCTACCTTCAGCCCGTACTTCGCCCCCACTCCCGACAGCAGGTGCACCTGGCTGGCGCGGTGGTCTGGAACCACCAGCCACTCTGCTCCCCCGCTATCGCCTTCCTGTGCGTGGATCAGCTGCGCGAGCGCGGTGCCCGAGGTGTAGTCCTTCACGTCCACGCGCAGATGCTCCTTCTTCCGCGCCCGCTTGCGCCCGACGTGTACACACAGGTCGTAGGCGTCCAGGGCGGGCCACAGCTCCACCTTGAGGCCCCGTTCGACCAACCGGTCCCGCAGCGCCAGCTCCGCCAGCCCGGGGACGCAGGTGTACCGCCACACACCCCGTACCAGAGCCTTATGTCCCTCCACGGGTTTCGCCTCCGGGACGTACTCCAGGTCGGGCCAGAGGACTGCCTCCCGCTCGTCCGGGGGAGGCGGAGGCGGCTCCGGCAGCAGCTCAGGCGGAACAATCCCCTCGACCGGGCGGAAGCGATACGTAGCGCCCATTTCCTGGTGCGGCGTGTGCCAGCAGGCAATCACCCCGACCTGCTGCCCCGCCTCACGACGCAGTGCGACGCGCATCGGCCACCGGCATACGGGGCACGCGAACCACCAGCCCCGGTACCTCGAGGCATAGGAGATGTCCTCGTACAGATCCGCGACCAGCGGAGGCAGCCTCAGTTCACTCAGCTCGCTCACCGGGCCCGCCGGGTAGCGGATCAGATCGGTACGTCCGCTCTCGTAGACCTTCTGGTTGCCCGCCTTGCACAACTGGGCGAAGGCCGTTTCCTGCGCAAACTCGTCGTCCAGGTCCTGCCCACTGAGCAGGCCGGCATCTCGGCCCCTCTTCTGCAGGATGCGGAGCACCAGGCGCTGCTCCGCGGCGATATCGAAGGCATCCTCCGTTACGTGCCCGTCGGCATCGACCGCGCGCAGCTCGTCGACGTCCCACCCAGGGACACCTTCGGGCAAGAGCCGGGAGGGATCACCGCGCACCTGGCGCCGGAAGTCCGCAAAAGACAGCTCACTGCCCGGTCCGCGCGCCGCCAGCAGCGCGCCGTGGCACTCCATCAAGACCTTGAGGCGGGCGGAAGGGCTCACGCCAGGGGCCGTCATCGCGTCGGCCGCACGCAACACCGAGCGTGCCACCAGGGACTTCACCCATAGCTCATCGGTCGGCCGAACGCCATTGTTCGTCGCATCCCTCATGAGCCCAGAGGGTAAGAGCTGCCACTGACAATTCGTCGGGCCTCGTACGGAAGAGACGGATTATGAGTGTTCGCCAGCGAGCGCTGCGACGCCCGTGGTATCCACCTGCGGATACCGACGGCGGTACTCGTCCAGGTACTCAACTGCGTGCCGCAGCCCGACCGGGGTCAGCTTCCACCGGTACCCGACGACGTGACTCCCGTCGGCCGCTAGTACCGGCACCTCATCGATGAATCCCCGGCTCGGCCGCCCTGCAGACCGGTTCTTGTAGCCGACACCCAGATAGAATGGAGCCCGGCCAGAAAGTGCGTCCCGCTCCAGCCCGTCCGGGCCTGCGTCGGCCACCCGGGCCATGACGCCCCACAGCCACTCAGACAGCAGAGGCGTGTCCGGCTGCTGCTCCGCGCGCTCGCCCAGTCCAGCGCGGGCGGCTGCTCTGCCCCGCCTCGTCATCTCCACCCGAACCCTGGTCACCTCGCCAGCTTCAGCGTGATGCACCACATCAGTGCTGGTCACCAGGAGTCCTCGGCGTGCCAAAGCGTGCACCGTCGCGCCGGCTCCAGGGTCGTGAACTCCATTGCGCCGCAAGCGTTCCTGCAGCCGCGTGTAGCCCACGACATCCGCTGGCGCGTGGAGAGCGAGGGGGAGCTTGCGCCACTCGGCAGGGCGAGGCACGGGCAGATGATGCGTCCGGCGCATCCACATCTCCGTCTCCGTCATGCGCTCGTCCCGCAGGATCTCACCAAGGTAGACCTGCTGCCGTTCGTTCAACGATCGCCAGGCAGCCTCAGCCGAGTCGCTCGAACCCCTCTGGGGCTGAAGCCTCGGGCGCACCGGCGCCGACTCATCAGGGCGGGTACGCATCCAAGCGTCCACCACCATGCGCACGGGCACACCATAGATCTTGGCCAGCGCGGTAGGGAGCCGCCCCACCACGTCGCGATCCCGCCAATTCCGGCCCAGCACGGGGCGCCCCTGCTCCAAGGCGGAGAGCCTCGGGGGCGACAGACACAGGTCACGCCCGACGCGCGTCCGGCGCAGCAGCTCCACTGCCTGATCAAGTGTCAGGCCGGCAGCAAACCGCAGGTCGACGAGCCCCTCCTCCCCACGGCGAACCCCAGTGAGCTCCTCCACATCGCAGTGCAGCGCCGCTGCCATCTTCTGCAGCCGCTGCGGAGTGGGCGTGTGCCGCCCCTTCTCGTAGAAGAACACCATGCGCGTCGACACCCCGACTCGCCGGGCAAGTTCAGCCTTCGACAGCCCCGCACGCTCCCGCAGCGCCGCAAGGCGACTGGGAGCTATCACGCGAACGGGCAGCGGCATGCCTCCATAGAACTGCAATGAAGACTTCATAGCAATGCAAGTTGCGAAACTTTTGAGGCTCACACCTCAGGAACGATTCGACGTCGATAGGATCCGGCGCGACTGCAAAGCCACATCAGTGGGGTTCCCCCCACCTGCTTCACGCGCCTCATCGTCTCTTCCCGGTCGTGTGACCTGGGAAGAGACGATGCACTCAGCGAGATACCGTGATGCGAGGCAGCGCCTTGTTTCGCTCTGGCCCCACGGCCAGGCCGATGCGGCCCTCGATTCGGCGGACGTCCCGGACCGGAGTGTCGTCACTGAGCGGGATGACGTACGCGGTGGTCCAGTCAAGCGTCTTACTGACGTCCTTGGCATGCTGGGCGAACCGCGTGCCGACGCCAACGGTGGTGGAGCCGACGTAGAGAATTCGGCCAGACCAGCCACACACGACGTAGACCGCCTTGCTCACCCCGGAGTCGGCCTTCGGTCCGAACGGCAGCGGTCCGGATGGTCCGTCGCTACGCAACCAGTCCCCCGCATACGCCGCGAGCGACGCAAGTCTTCCGGGGGTCACGAGGCGACCTCAGCGGCATCCTGGTCGTTCCACTCGTCAACCGCTTCGTCAGGGCTGTCGAGAAATTCAGCGGTCCAGCTGTCTTCCCGCCTGGCGGTCGTCTGGCCTCCCCGGCGGTTGCGGCGTTCCCAGATGCGCCCCCAGAAGTCGAGGTCTGCGCCAGCCATGTCCAGAATCCCCTTCCATTCCTTGACGTGGCTAAGGTCGATACCGACGGTCTCGACGTGGTCGGTTCCATCTCCCGCCTTGACTCCTCGCAGGGCAGCCATGGTCTCGCCGAGCTGACGTACAGCGGCGCCGAAGGCAGCAGCAGCATCGCGCAACGCGTCGTCAGGGGTGTCCATGGACGTCGGCCGGGCCGGCGAGCCAGCCTTCGGGAACGTCGAGCGAAGATATACGTCACTGAGGGTCTGGTCCTGCGCACGGTCATCGGTAAGACGGATGGTGCCGTCTTCGTTGACTGCGCGCAGAGCAGCACGGCCATCGTTGTGGTCGACGATGGCCCGATGCAGCTGCTGGATCCCCAGGCGGGACGTGAGCATGGTGTCGATGACCTCGCCTGGACGACGCCGGTCATCAGCGTTCGGATTGTTGCTGGTGCCGCGGTCGGCCCACAACGACAGCGTGGCGATGAGCGGGTACGCGGCTCGGGCAGCGAGTTCAAGTCGGGCCTGGCCAGGCATTCCCGCCGGGTCTGCGTCAAACTCGCGGAGGGCGTCCCCAAGTACTGCGTCGGCATCCCGGTGCGTGGGGTTGAAGTGGTTGTCGCGTACGGAGACGAATCCGTGCTGCATGTAGCGGCGCACCCGGTCAGGGCTGGCTCCTTCTCCAGCCACAGACCTCACGATCAATGCCACCGCGAGCTTTACCCGGACATTCTTCGTAATGCGCTTGCGGGTCGACTGACGGGTCACAGCGTCCCGGATCGCGTCACGAACAGCCTGGTCGTTGCTGGTGAACAAGGCAATGATCTCGGCTGCCCGGATAGCCGGGTCGGTCGGCAAGTGGGCAGTCTTGGCCTGAGAACGACTGATGGCGCCAGCAAGCCACCTACGACGCAAAGGGGTGAGAATCCCCCGGTCCTCCATCACCGTCAACGCCTCGTCCGCGAGTGATTCGAGCTCCGGCCCCTCGCCCCACTCCTTCGGGGCGTCGACATGTCGCAGCGCTACAAGCGACTTGACCGCCGAGGAGAACCGGTCGGGCCCCCCAGGCAGAGGCCGGTAGCCGACGAGAATGAGCGCCGGCATGGTCTCGCAGCGCAACGCCTCTGACTGCTTGACCGTGGGGCCCTGCTCAAAGGCCGTGTTCAGCTCTTTGATGCGGCCTCTCATGAACGTGTCGGACTCGGCCTTCACGACAACATCGACACTGTTGCCGTCTCCGAGGAGGTCGTGGGCGGCCGTAGTACGCGACGACCCCTCGGCCGTGGTCATAGCCCAAAGGTCCGGGCTCTCCTCGGCGGTATGCCTGTAGCGGTTGGCGACAAGCCACACCTCAGTCAGCACACCTTGATTGCGGATCGAGTATCGCCAGTCGTTCGCATCGAGTACGGCACGGGCAGCGAGAGCCGATGCCCACGCCATGTGCTCGGCTGATTCGACTTCCACTTCGAGGTGCGGCGTGATGCCGCTGCTGGTGGGGTCGTCAACAGGCGCAAACCGGGACTCCTCGTCCGTCCCCGGCTCGATCGCAATGGGATGGCGGCGGGCATCGCCGATGCGGGGGTTTCGGATGTCAGGCAGCGTGCGGCGCGTCCATACCCGTGCCCGAACAGCAAGGAGGGTTCCCCCCGTAATGGCCAGTGCCGTCGGAGTCTCGATCGACCGGCGGAGCTCGGCCGGGTCCACTACCGCGTTGGCGACGCATGCAGCCGCGTCTGGCGCGAGGTCGAACGTGTCGACGAGCTTCTCCGCCGCCTTGCGGCGGGCAGCAATCGGTGCAAGCTCGGGGAGCTTATCCACCGGTCGCGGAGGCACGTGATCGTGCGGGGCAGCAGCCTCTTCAAAGATCGCAGTCATGTTTCGTCGCCCTCCTGGGCGTAGTTGGGCACGCCAAGAGAAGACGAAGCAGCGAATCCACTGATCGTCCTACTCACTCCCGGAGTGCCACACGAATGTGGTCCGTGCCCGGGAGGTCGGACGACTCAAGCCGTCAGGCGCATCCCTTCCGACTCTTCTGGGGCAAGCCCCAGCGTGGTCTTCGGCGGCAACGCAGCACTCGGCACGGTCTGCGGCGTGAGGAAGCATGCCTCCACGTTGCCTACCCCAGGGGAACCCTGAAGCGACCATGCTCCGCTCCACGCGTCGCAGGCGACAATGACAGTAGCATGCGCCGATCAACTCACCATGAAAACAACCAGTCTGCCCCTGCCGGAGCACGCAGATCGGCTGATGTCGATCAACTCGCCCTCGCCTGTCGGTGCCCCTAAGTACAGTCCTCGGAGGGAAGTTAGGGAGGGGCCACGTGTCGTTCGACAGCGATCAGTACACACACATCATGGAGCGGCTCAAAGAGGCCGAGCTGGGGGATCTGGCGAGCCAACTGGACCAGGAAGTCCGACAGGGCCGGGCCGTCCCTGAGGAAAAGCTCAAGCAGGAGCAGCAGAGCCAGTACGAGGCACGTGCCAGCCGGCTGGCGGAAACGAAACTGCAACGCCTCGGAGAGTCCGACGTAGCGGTGATCCCGTACACGGGCGACGAGAGCATCGAACTCATCCGCGGCGCCCTCCTGACGCTCGCCGAGACCATGTACGCGTCACGCAAAGCCGCACTTGACACAGCTGTGGCTCACGAAATGCACCCGACCATCGAGTTCGGTGACCCGGACCTGGAAACTCCCTCCTACATCGACCTTGAGGAGGAAACAGTGCAGGCGCGTGTCGCGCTCGAACTGGTGCGGGAGTTGTTGTCCGAGGGGATCGACACGCAGGCGGAGGCCATCCGATGAGCAGGGGAAGTCTAATCCAGGCCATCGAGAAGGCGATCGGTGTCCTGCAACCCGTGTACCGCAACAGCGCAGACGAATCCGACCTCTACGAGGCATCGCTTCTGACTCTGTGCCTCGAAGCCGCGAGCGCGGCCGGCGGGACCACAATGCTCACGCAGGACGGCACGACTCCAGCCACCGCACTGCGCTTTCGCAGGCACCCGGGAAATCTGTGGTCAGGCACCTTCACTTACATCCTGGTCAGTTTCCCCGGCATTCAGAAGCAGCTGGAGATCCACCTGGGCGTGTACGTCGTCGCTGCCTCCTCGAAGGTCGCACACGAATGCGACGTCGCCGTCATCGATCACCGGGAAGCCGAGCGGAGCCGACAGGCCGGGGTACACCCACGGAGCGCCAAGCTCGTCGCAGCGATCGAAGCGAAGCACTACAGTTCCTCGCCTCCCCTTGGCATCGGCAGGGGGTTCCTCGGGCTGGCCCAGGAGATGGGTGCGAAGAAGTGCTCTCTCGTCTTCCCGTCGCAGAGTTCCACCAACCTGGGGGCCCTGATCGCTGGACGCCCAAGCGAGTCGTACCCCGAGCTGCTGCCGGGCACCGATGCGGCTAACCGGCTGCGCTCGCAGCTTGACCAGGCCATCCGAAACTGGAAGAACAAACGCTGATCCAGGGGCATGTCCCGAAGAACACGCTGACCAGCCAGAATGCCGTGCTCCGTGGTCTCAGTTCTGGTCTCATTCCCCTACGTCCGGGACCGTTCAGAGGACCGTCGACCTACGGCTCCGCCGCAGGCCAGAACGTTCCTGATCTTCCCCGAACCCCCATACGAACATTTGGAAAGCATGTTGGGGGCAACCTCTCGCCAGTTCGAATCTCGTATCCGCCCCATCGCCGACCTGGGCACACGCAAGCCCAGGCTGCTCAGCAGCCTGGGCTTGCGCGATCTTCCGTCTCAGTCGGGTGCGGGCATGAGGCGCTGGACGGGGCCGCCGCCCAGACGACCGAAGCCAGAGAAGGCCGCAGGATCGCTGTACTCGGCGAGATGCTCGAACTCGGCGACGAAGCAGTCGAGTCGCACCGCGAAGTCGGACGCTACGCCGCCGAAATCGGCGTCGACTTCGTCCTCGCCAAGCAACTCACCCTCGCTGCCAGTGCGGCGGGCGTTACCGAGATCAGCATGGTCCGCGACAACGAGACAGTGGCCGCCTACCTCGGCTCCATCCTTCGGCCGGGCGACGTCGTACTTCTGAAGGCGTCCCGCGGAGGGACTCTGGCAGATCGCACAGGCACTCACGGGACAACCCACACAACCAGGGAGTCGCCGTCCCCGGCATGCTGACTGTGCCGTCAGATCTCCTTAAACGTCCCTTTTATGCCGAGTTCTTCTAGGCGCTGCTGGATTTGTTCAGCCTCATCGGCCTGTATCACCAACTGGAGTGTTCCCTGCAGATAGCTGATTTGCCGTTCGTCCAGGGCCATGTAGAACGCCCGAAAGAGTGCGGCAAAACCGTCGGCGCTGTCACCGTTGGCCAGGAGGTTCTTGGTGAACGAGAAGGCGACCTGCCGGTCCCTAACCTGTTCCGTTTTCGGAGATTGGTCCGGACTCGGCCTGTCGGTCTCCCGCTGCCGGGGCACGCTTGGTGTGTCGACCCCTGAGCTGCCAGGCTTGCGCGGTGAGCCATTGTCGACGGTGTCGTCGGCGCTCACGAAGCATGGACCTTCGTGAGCCGGCTGGTCGCAGTCGGCGCACGTCTTGGGTTGTGGCTTGGCGAGGCGCAGGCCCGTGCTCGCGAGGTTGACCTGCCCTGGTGCTGTGACCTCCACCTCAGTGCCCGCTCCGTCGACGACGCTCAGCAGGCCCTGGCTGACAGCATCGTAGATCGCCTGCTGAAGGTCGCGGTCACCGCCGTACAGCAGCGGCAATCGTGGGGCGCTGTAGAAGGCGGCTCGGATGTCGGAGAGGGTCTTGCCGTAGTCGTGGTCGCGAAGGTTGTGCAGGAGAGCCTTGGCGCTGAACTGGCCAGTGTCGAAAACCTTGTCCCGAGCAGCGAGGCCCTTCCAGACGAGCATGCCGTCGAGGGCGGTGATGTTGTCCTTGTCGAACGTGAGCTGGTCGAGGTACCGCTCCCCGTCCGGATCGGGCTGGGCGAGGTAGGCGACATGCTGGTACGCCCGCTTGAGTGCCCTCTCCAACTGAGTCTTGGCCTCGGCGAGCTCCTTGGCGCCGATGGTCTTGAGCTCGTCGTCGTTCTGAATCTCGGGAGCCTGTAGAGCCTTCTGCCTCGCTAGATACTCCACCGCCAGGTTGCGTGCCAGGGCTCGCTGCTGGGTGTTCACCACGGCGTATACCGCACTGCTGGCCCACTGGACGGGGAGCTGCTGGGCACCTTGCCCGAGCCCCATGGCGACGGTGAGAGCCTCAAGGGTCGGCTTCTCCATGCCGTTGCGCAGGCTGTACTGCGCGGGGTCCAGCACGATGAGCCGGGTGGTGTAGGCGGTGTCCAAGCCTGCAGTGGCAAGGACGTCGGCAGGACTGCGTTGCGGGTCCGCCGAGACGAACTGCACTTCGCGGAAGGGGCCGTTGCTGGCCAGTCGCTTCGAGATGGCGGCGATGACCTGATCACGCTCGGCTTCGGTGATGGTGCGCCGGATGTTCTTGACCAGCATGCGGTGAGTGAGCCGGGTGGAGAGGAAGTAACGGGCCGGCTTGTTGTTGCCCTGGCCGGGAGTGATGTCGAGAGCGCTCATCCCTCGGTTGGGGTTGACCAGCTCATCGACGACGCCGTCGGCGTCGGTGACGGTGTACGTGGTCTCCGGCACGCTGGTGGCCGCCTTGACCTCAGGAGCACTGGCTCCGCGGCCCCGCCCCGGGCGCAGGGTGCCGACAACACTCGCCAGAAAGATAAAGGTGGCCGCACGTTCAGCCGCGCGTGGGTTGTTCGGGGCCCAAGTGCTGGATGGCCGTTCAAGGTCCTGGCGGCGCGCTGCGCCCGACGAGCCGTCGTGGTTGATAACTTCGATCTCGGCCAGGCTCCGGTAGTTCGCGATGGTGCGGTCGTCTTCCACCAGGCCGCTGCCCAGGAGCGCCTCCCGGACGGTGCTGTCCGACAGTGGCAGGTCTCCGGGCCCTATGAGTGCCGGCACCCACTCACCTGCCTTGCCGCGCTGCTGCAGGGCATAGACCGTGGCGGCGAAGATGCGGATCGTGGACCGGACTCGCTGGAAGCCGGCGACCTTGCTCCACTCTTCCTGCGCCAGGCTCATCAGCATGGGGTGGAACGGGTAGCAAGCTGCCATCTGCGTGGGCCAGTTGCGACGCCACCCGGCTCCGATCGGGTCCCAGACCTGCTTGCTCCAGGTCTTGTCCGTCAGCACGTCCTCGTAGAGCGCGGCAGTCGCGGCGAGCACCTCACCGGCGGGTTCGGCGTCGAACAGCCGGCGGCGGAGGATGTCGGCGAAGTCACCCACGCCTGTCACGGTGGTCGGCAGGCCGTTGCGGTCGAGCTGACTGTTCAGGTCGTCGCGGCGGGCCTGAGCGGCGGGCGAGAGCGCAGTCTTGTCGATGTCGGAGGCGATCATCACGACCAGCATCGAGACGTGGGGGACATCGTTGACGGCATCGAGCAGTGCCCGCAGGAACGCCATGTCCTGGGCTGCCAGGTCGGTCTGGTTCGCGCCATCGAGCCCGTTGCCGATGTAGTCGAGCACCTCGTCGATGATGATCAGAACGGGTCGGTTCACCGCGCTGATGGCCTCAGCGATCTTGTGCTTGTCGCTCCAGAACCGCCGGTAGCGCTCGAAGAGGGTGTAGTCCTTGGAGAACAGACGCCACAGGAAACGCTCATAGAGGTTGACCGCAGGCCCGTCGAGCTCCTGTACCCCGGCCCCCGGGGTCATGTTGTCGCAGGGCAGCACGACGACATGCGGACGTCCGAGGTCGCCGGTAAGAGGGTGGCCGATCCTGGCCCTCGCGCGCTCGGTCACCTTCTGACCGAGCTCGGTTCGCAGTAGCGCCCCTGGGTTGGCGGCCAGATGGTAGGCGCCGATGCACGCGTGCGACTTACCACCGCCCATGCCCTGGTCGAGTCGAGTGACTGCTCGGGCTTTCAAGTAGTCGTTGCCACCACCGATGCGGACTGCAATTTCGCTGAGCAGGTCGATGAGTCGCTCGGTCGGATGCGTGATGTCACCGTAGTAGTCGGCGTCGGCATAGGGCGGCCGGTCCGCTCCCGTGGCGTGAACGGCCCGGAACAGCGACATCTGTACGTCATCGATTTGCCCGGAGGCACTGCGGATCTCTTGGCGGAGCTTGAGCGCCTTCCACCACGGCGTCACGCTGGTCGTCATGGCTGCTCTCCTGGGCTGGTGAATACGAGGATCACGGAGGTGGGGGTGGGGTTGGTCGTCATCACATGAGCCGCAACTGGACGTCGTCGGTCAGTTGGGGCTGGCCCTTTTCGTAGTCGCTCGCAGCAACGGCCTCAGCGGCACTGACCACGCCGGGCCGGTTGCGCAACACGCGGGTGAAGCGGACGGAGTCTGGGTCGTTGTCGGGAAGCCGGTCTGCGAGGAACTGGACGGCGGCCCACAGGAAGGTGTCGTCGGCCGCGTGCTCTGCAGCCGCCAGTACCTGCCCCATGGCCTGTAGGCCCTCCTCCGAGGCAGCTGCGAGCGCGAGGGCAATGTCGATCACGGTCGAATCTCCGTCGATCTTGCCCTTGTAGTCCCGGGAGGCGATGAACCGCACACCCTTGTCGGCATCAGGAACCAGGTCGCGTATCGCCGCCAGGTCGAGCGAGGAAGCCAGAGCCTGCCAGCGCAGTTCGGACTTCGCCCTGATCTGGCGGTTGTAGAGCGTGATCCACCACAACGCGAACCGCGTTCGAGCGTCAAAGGTCTCCAGCGGCTGGTGGTTGATCTCGACGGCCATGGCCTCCTGGACTGCAGCTCGCGCCAGCGGAAGAAACGTGTAGATGTCGACGGGTTCGCCCTTGGCGTCGAGGATCTCGCTGTAACGGCCGACGACCTCCATGGCGGGTCCGGCAGCGGCCATCAGCATGTCCGCCGGCGCCAAGCCCCACCGCTCCCAGTCCGGGTAACGCCGTTTGATCTCGGCCTTGATCTCGGCCTCGACCGCGCCCTTTCGCCCGGGGGATCGTCCGGGCGCCATGGGGCGGCACGACATGGTCAGGGTGGTCTCGATGTTCGCCTTGCCCTGGTGGTTGCTCGCCTCGGTGTTCGCGGGCCAGGAGCCCGTCATCACCAGGCCAGCCTTCTCGATGGCCGTGAGCAGGCGCTGCCAGACCTCCGGGTCTCCGGAGCCGAACACGATAGTCACCAGTCCGTCGTCGCGGACCACGCGACGCATCTCACTGAATGCCTCGGCGATCTTCGTGTCGTAATGCTCGCGAGTTCGGTGCTCGTTGGGTGCCTCCCCCCGGACCCGCTTGACGATGATCTCTTCCGACTTCTCCTGGCAGCCGTGTTCGTCGGAAGTGATGACGAGTTCGGGCCAAGTGTTGTGCAGGGCTCGCTTCAGCCATGCGTAGATCAGATCGGAGGAGTCGGCGTACGCGAGCATCTCGTCGTACGGCGGGTCGGTGACCACAGCAGTGATGCACGCGTCCCGCAGATTCATCGAGGTAGCCGACCCCCGAGTCACGCTGACCGACGTCCCCTGGATATCAGCCATCAGATTCGAAAGCGTCGACATGCTGCTCTTGCACAGAGACGCCCAAGAGCCCGGCCCAGTGCCGATTCCCACTTCGAAGAAGTCCTGAGAGAAGGTAATTGACCCTTGATTGGCGTATATGTCATGGACACCTGCGCGACTGATGTCGATCGTGCACCCGCGGGTAGCGCGTCGAAGCTTCCGCGCAACGACTGACCCGGCGTATCCGCTCAGCGCCCGTGCGTAGTCAGCGCTCACCCCCGCCTTGTACATGAGTTCGTCGGCCACCTCAGCAATGGTCTGGGTGAGCATGACGAAGGCCAGGGTCTGCCGATCACACATGAAGTCGCCGTAGGTGCGCGCCCCGTAGATGGACGGCCCGATGATGTTGTTGTTGCCCGGTGCGATCCGTTCGTCGGGTACTGCACTCAGAAAGGGGCTCGGGTCGGACAGCTCACGTAGTGCGGCCAGCGTTGCGGCGACAGCCTCGAGCTCCGCCTCGGTGGGCTCCCGATACTCCTTGCCGAAGTCGTCCGAGTGGTCGGCCACCACTAGGAGCATGTCCGTGGCACGCCTCTCGTCGGTGAGTCTGCGATGCACATCGAGTGGGTGTACATGACTGCAGAACGGACAGATCGCCGACTTCCCCGGTAGCGTCCGACCCTCAGCCGTACGAGCGCGTGTCAGCGTTGGGGTACGCCTTGGAGGTCCCTCGTGCACCACCGGTGCGCAGGTACCAGCAGCCGGGTCGGCTTCGATGTAGAACGACTGGCCGGGATCATTGACAGGCGGGGCGCCCTTGCGGCCACGTTTTTGACTCGGCCGTCGCAGCTCGTACGAGCCGACCAGAGGGAACCGGTTGCCGCACTCCTGGCACGGTATGGCGATGGCCCACAGGTACCCCCACGGTCGTTTGCCGTTGACCTCGGGGTAGTAGTCCGCCATGGCTGCCGTCCACCGGCGTCCCACCTCATCGAGAGTGGCGCGAACGTCAATAAGCAGCCGCGGCCGGTCGTCGTAGAGAGCGTCGCTCTCCTCGGCGAACGGCAGGCTCGGCTCCTGAGACCAGTCCCGGAAGGGGAAGTCGGTGAGGAGCGAGCTGGCCAGCACCGCGACCGGGCTGTAGTCGACACCGTGGGCTTCAAGCCCAAGCCGCCCCGCCTCGAGAGGGATCATTCCGCGCCCACTGAACGGGTCCAGGACCGATGCGCCCTCAGGGTTCGCCTTGAGGATCTCGTCGTGGAGTATCTGCCAGGCGGCGTAGCGCCCGGACATGGCAGTGTGCACCAGCTCCTGAAGCCGCTGTTGCTCGGCCTGATCCTCTGGCCAGGGCAGCAGCGAGCAGAGGACCGCTGCCTTGGCCTGTGCGACAGGACGCTTTGCGAACCACGGAAACAGCCCGATCTCGGTCGCACCGCTTCCCCACCCCGCTGAACTGTTCACCGAAACCTCGGCACAGGGGAACCAGCGTTCGATCATGCGGGTCATGCGTTGCTCCCGGGGGCGTTCTTGAGACTGCTGCCCGGGACGCGGAACACCGCGTTCCCGGTCATGACGTTCGCGAAGAGGGTGGCGGGGTCCTGATAGGCGCCGAAGAATCGGCCCTTGCCGTCGGCACACTGGTCGATGACGTACAGCCAGTACTCCTTGCGGTGCTGGGTAGCGATGAGGACTTCGTTGCCGGTCATCCGGATGCCGTCGCTGGCCGCGCTGCCGAGCACGCCCTTGACCTCGACGTGGCGGACCTGGCTGTGCCGGCGGGCCTCCAGGTCGTAACCGCGGCCCTCGGTATGGACATCGGCCACTGTCCAGCCGTCATCCTCAAGGAGTTGCTGCACGCGTCGCATGGAGATCAGTTCGGCGTCGATCTCGGCCTGAACGCTGATGTCGGCAGTGGCCAAGACCCGGATCCGACCCACCTGCTTCGGTTCGGTCAGCTGCACGTCTGCGAGCCGCTCGAGCTCTTCGAGGCGCTGAGCGGTCTGGGCCTGAAGCCGGTGCCTCAGCTCCAGCCGGGCAGCGCGATCATCGATGCGGTCGGTGAGGCTCAGTGGCAGGTTGGTCAGGTCACGGCGGGCTTGAGCGAACCAGTCGGCGCGCACCTTCCGGTGCTCTGCGACGGTCGCGGCAGCCACTCGGCGGGCAGCTGTGAGCGCGTGTCCTTCCCTGGCCGGATGCGGTGCACTGCCGTTCTGGTCGGTGGGCACGAGGTTGGCCAGGGACTCCCACCTCACCGGGCGGGCGGTGCCGCTGTCGTCAACCTTGATCAAGGTGGCCCATACGCTGGCGCGCTTGCCGTTGCTCTCGGTCATCGTGGCCTCGTACGCGTACAGGTCGTACGGGGTGAGGCTGGTGGGATCTGCCGCGGCGCCGGACTGGTAGAGGTCCTCGGCCAGGGTGTACTCGGCTATGTCAATCAGGTCGCTGAAGCCGGGCTCACCGGGGCCGAGGGTGACGGTGTCGCCGACATCGATGCTCTCCGAGGCTTCGCGCACCACGTCCCCGCTGGTGGCGACGTGAACCTCGTTCCCTCCGCCCAACGTGGCCGGAAATCTTGCCTTGCCGCTCCGGGAGAGCCGCCGGAACCCGGGCCCGGCCGCGGTGGGCGTGGACTTCAGCACACCGGCCGCTGCGAGCCGGTCTAGGTATGCCTCGACAATGGCAGGGTTGATGCGTGCGAACAGGTCACGCTGGAGCAGCGTCAGCGCGGCCACTGCGTCCACCTGGCTGGCGAGGCGTCGCTCGTTGTCCCGTACCTTCCGGGCCGCCCGGATGAGTTCCCGGGCCTGGACTGCCTGGACGGCGTCGATGGCCTGCTGTTTCTTCAGCTCGTCGTTGCCGTAGAGGTCCGACAGCCACTTGTCGTAGTCAACGCCGGTCATTTCGGCGACCACCGACAGGCTATCGAACATCTGGCCGCGCAGTTCGTTCGCGGCCGTGACGAAGTTGTCCAGGAGGCGCAGCAAGGTCACGCCTTCCCGGGTGTCGGTGGCGACCAGGTTGTAGAGGTAGACGTCGCGCTGCTGACCCACACGGTGGATGCGGCCCATCCGCTGTTCGAGGCGGACCAAGGACCACGGGATGTCGTAGTTCACGAGCACGTGCGCGGCCTGCAGGTCGATGCCCTCGTTGCCGGCATCGGTGGTGACGATGATCTGGAACTCGCCGCGCATGAATGCCTTGCGCGCCTCGTCACGTTCGGTCTTGCTCTGGCGGCCGGAGTAGAGCTGGGCGCTGTATCCCTGGTCCTGGAGCTGCCGGGCGATCCACTCGGCAGAGTCGGCATACTCGGTGAAGACCACGGCCTGATCACCGCTTCCGGGGTGAATCCCGTGGGGTGCCAGGCAGTCGTCGGTGAGCCGCTTCCACTTAGACGGCTGCCAGCGGGAGTCGTTGAGCGTTGCCTCGATCTGCTGCACGAGGCTGTTGATCGCAGTTCGCTCCGCCCGCGTAGAGGCCGAGACCGTATGGATCACCTTGGCCTCGTCGACCTCGGCCTCGTCACCGTGGTCCTCACGGTCGGCGATGAGCGCCGCCTCAGCCTCGCTCATCGCCCCCATGTGTTCATGCCGCCGGCGCAACGTCTGGGCCAGAGCGTAGAGGCTGGAGGCTGCTCGCTTGCCGTAGACCATGCGGGCAAGCGGCTGCGCCACCGGAGGGAAGAACCGGTCGACCATTTCCAGGGCGGCCTTGTAGAAGCCGTACTCGGTCTGCGACAGCGGGACGCTGTGGTTGTGCGCCGTGCGGCCCTTGAACAACCGGGTCGTGCCGTCGTAGTCGACCAAGTCCTCCTTCATCCGCCGCAAGAAGTGGATGGGGCCAGGGCGCAGGGCACTGAGCTCGACGTTAGGGTCGCTGCCCGGATCCGGGTAGATCTCCGGGTCGACCAGGTGCAGCAGGTGCCGGAAGAGCCACTCCTTGCCTCGGTGGGGCGTTGCCGTCATCAGCAACGCCCGCGGTGTGTTCTTGGCCAGCAGCCGTCCGACCTGGTGGAATCCGGCGGCAGTCGGAGTCAGCCGGTGCGCCTCGTCGAAGACGACCAAATCCCAGCCAGCTTTGTCCGGACGGATGGCGTCCTGTACCGCGGGATTCACCGCTGCTAACTCAAGCGACACCACCCACAGGTCGTTGGAGTTCAAGGCGTCCTCACGCACCGTGGCTGAGGTTAACTGGCGCAGACCGCCCCCCAGCAGCCGCTGGAAGTCGTCCACCCACTTCGTGGCGAGGTTCGCCGGGCACACGATGATCGCCCGCTTGATCAGGCCGAGCCTCTGCATCTCACGCAGGTACAGACCGGCCATGATCGTTTTTCCGGTACCCGGCTCGTCGGCTAGGAGGAAACGCAGCAGGGGCTGGGGAAGCATCGCTCCGTAGACGGCCGTCGTCTGGTGCGCGTACGGCTTCAGCGGTGTGGCTGCCATCGCGCTGGACTCGGCGTTGGTCGCCGCGGCGTTCATCCACTGTGTCCACATGGCCGCCAGCACACGTGCGGAGTCAGCCTTCCCGTCGCTGACGAGAGGCCGCACGGTCTCCGTGTCTCCAGCTGCCAGATTCACTTCGTGACGACGGTCTTCGTCGTCGACCAGGATGAGGTCCCATGACCCCGGTTGATCTCCGGGCAGGGCGAACCTGACCGTGGCGAACTCCGGTACGCCAGCGGCCTGGACCCTTACTCTCTGACCACGCTCAAACGTGCCTGGGGCCTGCATGCTTATGCGTCAGCCTCAAGACTCGCCGGAACCCAGCCGAGACTGGCCAGGAGCCAACCCACCGCACGTGGATAAGCCATGCCCTGGTCCCTCCCCCTCGGCCAGCCGCGGTTCCCCCACCTGCGACTTACTAATGGGATGTCAAATTACTGTATCCCGCTGCTAATTCCAATATGAAGAGCACGAAGGGAGTGCAGGGGCCGCCGCCGGTTCAGATCGATGAACCTCGCCGGACCTGGCCAAGCGGCTCAGCGGCGCCCGCAAGGACTGGACGAGCCTCCTCCACACCCTGCTGGGTGCCTCCCATCCGGACGGTGGACGACGTACGGCGATGTGACGACCGTTATAGGCAGCCGCGCCGTTCCGGTCGGCACCCGCTTGGCAACCTTCAGCCGATGCTGCAACACCTGGCGGGTCCTCACCGCTACGGAGGGTGCCGGCTTCCGATGGACCGACCCGACACGCACGGACATACCCGTGGATGTCCTGGTGGCCGAAGGCGTCCGATTCGAGGGCGAGGCCGCCGTTCGGGAAGCTCGCCTGCCGCTGAGAGCACTCCGGGCCTACTCGACTGCTGACCGCTTCCTTCGAACATGGCCCCGGAGTGGATCTGGAGGAAAACCAGCCCCTCTGGCCAGCACTCGGATCGGTGCAGGGAGAATGGAGGCCGGCGGCGGTATTCACGGGGTGACAACGGCATGGACTCTTTCGAGTTGGGGCGGTTGACGGACCATGACTTCGAGGTGGTCTGCCGTGACCTGTTCAGCGATGTCCTCGGTATCCCTCTGGAGATCTTTCCCCGCGGCCGGGACCGAGGCATCGACCTGCGGCACACCGGCCCCTCGGGGACGACCGTTGTACAGTGCAAGCACTGGCCGCGCGCGACCCAGGCGACCCTGATCAGGCGTCTGATCAAGGATGAACTGCCCAAGGTCCGCGCGCTGGCACCCGACCGTTACATCGTCGCCACGACGGTCGGTCTGACCGTCGACGGCAAAGAAGAGCTCTGCGGTGCCTTCGCCCCGTACGTGCGCGACACCGGCGACCTGTACGGCGTGGATGAGATCGTCGCCGAGCTGCTGCGTCGTCCGGAACTGGTCCGTCGGCACTTCCGGCTCTGGCTGAGCAGCACCTCCGTCCTTCAGACCGTGCTGAACCAGGACCGGTACCTGCGCTCGTCGTGGCTTCAGAAGCGGCTACCGGGCATCGCCGACACCTTCGTCCCGCACGAGGGCTTCGAGCGAGCTAAGCAGCTTCTGGACACCCAGCAGGTCTGTGTCATCGCTGGCATCCCCGGGGTGGGCAAGACGACGGTGGCGCTGATGCTCGCGGCCTGGCTGATGGGCAACAACTACGAGGTCCACGAGATCTCCCAGGACGTCGACGAGATCGGCACCCTTTGGCGCGACGGCACGCGGCAAGTGTTCCTGTACGACGACTTCCTGGGAAGTACGACCCTTGATACGCCGTTGAACAAGAACGAGGACAATCGCCTGCTGTCAGTGATCCGGGAGATCCAGGAGACGCCCGGCAAGGCGCTGGTGATGACGACCCGTGACTACCTGCTGGAGCACGCCCGTCTTCGGCACGACCGGCTGGCGGAGCCGGACGTGTCGGACGCGGTCAGTGTGATCCGGCTGACCGACCTGGATCTGCAGGTACGGGGCCAGATCCTCTATAACCACGTCCACCACTCTTCCCTGCCACCGAATGACAAGCGCCGGTTCGCCGATCCGGCGGTCTGGCGTCCGGTGGCCCAGCACAGGAACTTCAATCCGCGTCTGGTCGAGGAGACTCTCCGGTTGTCTGCGCGCCGGGGTCAGGACGTCGGCGCAGCGATGTTGGAGAACCTGGACAATCCACGCCGCGTCTGGGAGCGCATCGTGGAGAACGAGCTGTCGGACGAGGCCGTACACATGCTGGAGGTGCTGTTCACCTTCCGGTCCGCACCGTTGGAGGACCTTGAGGAGTCCTGGCACTGGTACCGCAAGGAGATGGACCAAGCGGCGGACGGCCGGACGTTCCGCAGGGCCCTGCAGCTGTTGGACGGCACGATGATCACTATCGAACAGGGACGGGTCGCGTTCCACAACCCATCGATCGAGGACTACGTTCGCTTTCACCTCAACGCTGGCCGAGCCCATTTCCTGGAGCTGATCAGGGCCATCGTCCGGGGAGAACAGTTGCGCCGACTGGTCAAGGCGGCACGCATGGCCGACGGTGCAGGGATACTGGCCAGACTCAGGGAGCACGAGCTGGCCGTGACCGCTGCCGCCCATCAGATGGAAGACGACCTGGAGATGGGGCTGTTTGATGAGGACGAGAGCCTGTCAACCCATCTGGAGTGGGCCCTAGGGGCGGCCGAGTTGCTGGACTCGGCATCACTGGCCGCGTACGTGACCAAGGAAACGCTCCCCTCGTTTACGCACTTTTCGTCCATCTCCGACTTGGTGAGCTTGGCCAACTCGCTGAGCGCAAGCCCGCTGGTGCCGCAGGAACACGCGGAGCGGTTCGTCGAAGAACTGACCGACCGGATCCAAGCCGAACTGCTGGAGAGCGCCGAAGTCGGCGACTGGTACCGGTCCAGCACTCTGTACGACCAGCTGCAGTCGATACCGTCGGCGTCGGACCGTGAGCCAGTGACCCCAGTCCTTGTGCGGTGCGCCTTGCAGGAGCTGCGCCGATTGGCCGCCGAGCCGGAACAGGAACCGCATGCCGCGAACCTGGAACTGATGACAGAGCTGTTGGACTTCCTCTGGGAGCAGGAAGCCGAGGATGAGCTGCCGGAGGAGTTCGCCGTCGTACAGGACCGCGCCGAGCGTGTGAGAACAGCTCGGGATGCCGAGCGAAACGAGAGGCTCCTGCAGTATCAGGCCCAGCGGGAACCGGCCGAGCGTTCCGATAAAGCACGTGATCGCGCGCTGGTCACGGAGCTGATGCGCAAGCTCGAGGACAGGCCCTGACATCATTCCCGCTGGGAGCCATCTGGGAGCCATCTGGGAGCCAACCCACGCCCCAAGCCCCTTCCAGACCACCCGACACCACCGCACTGCAATGCCCTGACCAGGCAAAACAGCAAACGGACCGGTGATGATCATGCCCGAACCTCATTCGGGACGAAGAGGTCGTGGGTTCAAATCCCGCCACCCCGACAGTGAAGTACCAGGTCAGGGGCCTGATCCGCTTAGCGGGTCGGGCCCCTGAGTGGTTCCGGGGTTATTTCGGGAGCCGCTTGGGAGTCGACTGCGGAATGTGGCTACCTGACGACCGCTCTTCGAAATCTGGAGCCGGCCGGCACACGCCGCCCGACGGTCGGCTACTCCCATCGTCGAGCTCAGCGGGCGGTGCCACGGCACAGTCGCGGCCGCTGCCAGTCGACATGCGGCAAGGCGGTGACCCGCAGATACAGTGCCAGGGGGTCGATGACCACCACGTGCGGTCGGTGCCGGTGCCGGTGCCGGTAGGTGATGCGTACCCTATGGCCCCTGCTGTCGGGGTGGGTTGCAGGAAATGTGCGCAGACGGCCTCACCGCCCCGCACCACTCCCTTGAATGACGACCTGCGGCGCGTCCGGATGACCACGCAGGTCGCTTCGTGGCCGCGCGCCCGTCCACCGGCGGCATCAGGATGCCCGGCAGACGACATCGGGGCGGGTGCGGTCGGCGAGCGCATCGACCGGGTGACCGTCGCCGGCCTCCGCGGCGATCCGAACATCCTCGGCGTAACCCGTCATCAGCGGGAGCTCGGCTCTCACCAGCGGTCGTCGTCGACGAGGAGCACGCTGATCGCGGTCATGGACCCTGCGAAACCACGGCCTCGTCCATTGGGGGGCCGCCGAGTCGGTCAACCGCGCAGGACCACGCCGTGCCGGGTGCGCAGCCGGTGGATCTCCCACCAGGCCACCGCCGTCACCGAGGCCGGGCCGCCGAGCAGGGCAAGCAGCTGGATCGCCGGCGGTCCGGGCGGAGGCCCGCCCGCGACCAGGCCGATGGCCGCGAACTCCCAGACGAGCACGCCGGTGAGCAGGGCGGGCAGGGCCGCGTGCACCTCCGCGGTGTTGAAGGCGCTGCGGACGGCGGGCCCGGAGGCGAACACCACGAACAGCAGTACCCAGAGCATCGGGACGAACGTGCCGAAGTAGAGGAGGGGCATCAGGAAGACCTGCGCCGCGCCGACGGACGCACCCTCCATGAACCGAGCGGTCGTCCAGCCGCCCGCCAGGGCGAGCACCGGTACCAGGCTGAACGCGCCGAAGTACCACAGCGCCGACCGCCCGGCGGCGCGCAGGCGGTGCCGCATGACCCCGCGCGCATCCGGCGGGGCCCAGCGCAGCAGCACCGCCACCACCACGGGCGCGCTGAGCAGCAGCAGCCACGGCGTGACCATCAGCCGCGTCCAGTACTGCTGCTGGGCCTGGGCCATGTCCTCCGGCGTGCCGTAGGCGATCAGGATGAGGAAGGACATGACGGCGGCGGTCCAGCCACGTGCCTTCTGCACCCGCGCCACCTCCGGGTCCTCGACACGGCGGTGACCGCGCGCGGGGAAGATCCGCCGCGCACGGCTGCGGGCCGAGCGGGCCAGCGGGTAGCCCACCAGCAGGGGCAGGGTCATTCCCCACAGGCACGGCATCAGCAGCAGTGCCCACACGCAGCCGTGGACGCGCTGTCGCCCGCCCCGCAGCACCTCACCGAGGGTCGGCCACTCGTCCTCGCGCAGCCGCCGCCACAGGGAGGTGTGCGGTGGACGCGGGCCGTACGGGTACGGGCCGTACGGGCTGGGCTGCGGCGGGACGTACGGAACCTGCGGAGGAGTCCCCGGGGGTGTCACGTACGGGTTGCCGCTCGGCGTCGGCGCCGACGGCGGCTGGTAGGGGTTGCCGTGCGGTGCCCCCGGTGGCTGGTACAGGTTGTGGCCCCCGAAACTCACGCTGCTGTCCTTTCCCGAGCTGTTGGTGTTGCTCCGGAGAAGTCAACTGCTCTGTGGCGCACTGGACATGGGAATGCGACCAGAAGCCCGGCATCCGCCCTGGATCCGCCCCGCGCGTGCCCGGCGAACCCTGGCAGGATCTCCGCATGCGGACCGTGTACGCCCTGTTCGTGGGCATCGACGACTATCCTGGGGCACCGCTGCGCGGGTGCGTGAACGACGTGCGGGATGCAGAGGCATGGCTGCGGCGGCAGGGCCATGTCGCTTCCGACATCCGGCGGTTGCACGACGGTGACGCCACCCTGGCCGCCGTGAGAGCCGGGATCGAGCGGCATCTCGGCCGCAGTGGGCCGGGGGACACCGCGCTGCTGTGGTTCAGCGGCCATGGCAGCGAGGAGCCCACCGACGCGCCGTGGGAGGGCACCGGTTGGTCGCAGGCCCTGGTGTGCCACGACAGTCTCGACGACGGTCGCCCGCCGCTGTGGGACACCGAACTCGGTGCGCTGCTGGACGGTATCGCCGCGCGCGGGGCGCATGTGGTGGCCGTGCTCGACTGCTGCCACTCGGGCGGCGCCACCCGGGACGGTGCCGCTGTGCGTGCCGTGTCCTGGCGCCCCTGGTGGTCCTCGCGGGCGACGCTCGGGGCACGGGACGGCGGGGGTCAGGGGCCGCTGCCGCGCCGGCACACCCTGCTCGCCGCCTGTCGGCCGCAGGAGCGCGCCCACGAGGACGTCCTCGACGGGCAGGTCCGCGGCTACTTCAGTCACGCCCTGCTGGAGGCGCTCGGCAAGCTGGGTTCCTCGGCCACGTACGGCGGCCTGCACGCGCTCGTCGAGGAACGGGTGCGCCGGCTCAGCTCGGTGCAGCACCCCGAGCTGCGCGGCGGCGAGGACCGGCTTTTCCTGTCCGCCGACCCGGTGCCGGGCTCCCCCTTCCTGCTGCGGCACACGGTGGCGGGCTGGGAGGTCAACTGCGGCCAGGCACACGGCCTGCGCGCGGCGGGAGCGGAGTTCACGCTGCTCGACGGCGGCGGCGCACCGAGGGTGGTCGTCGTCCGGGAGGTCCGGGCGGAGTCGGCTCTGGTGGATCCGGTGGGCTGGTCTCCGGGACCCGCCGACCTGGACGCGGTGTTCGGGGTGACACCGTCGGCGCTGGCCTTCCCCCCGGCCGCCGTGACGCTCGCGGGCGACCCCGGCGTCGTACGCCTGGTCGAGGCGGCCGTCGCCGGTGCGCCCATGCTGTCGACGGCCGCGGCCGGGACGGCCGTCCCGTCGGCCGGCACGGGCAGCGTGCCACTGCGGGTGGACGCGGGCCCGGGCTGGGCGCAGGTGTCGGGCGGGGCCGGCCGGGACCTGCCGCCGCTGCCGGTGCGGTCGCCCGCCGACGCGGACCGCGTCACCGACTGCCTGACGCACCTCGCACGCTGGCAGCATCTGCGCGACCTCGTCAATCCGGATCCCTGGCTGTCGTCGCTCGTGCGGATCACGGTGGAGCCGACGGGGGTGGGCACCGTGCGGCACTCTGCCGAGGGGGAGGTCGTCTGCTCCTACACCGCCGATCACCGGCCGCCGCAGGTGATGGTGGGCATCCACAACGACTCCGACCGTCCCCTGTGGTGCGTCCTGCTCGACCTGACCGACAGCTACGCCTCCTCCGCGAGCCTGTACGACGGCGACTTCGTCGGCGCGGGGCGTACCGGCTGGGCCCGCCGCGGCGAGCCCGTGTGGCTGTACCTGCCGCCGGGGCGCACGGTCGTGCCGGGGGCGTTCACCCAAGACTGGCTGAAGGTGATCGTGGCGGAGACCGAGCTCAACACCGCGCCGTTCGTCCTGGATCCGTGGTCCCCCGTCGCGCCCTCGGGCGCGCGGACCGGCGGCGCGCAGGGGGCCGCCGCGGACGGGCTGCTGCGGCTGACCGCGCCGCCGGGCGGCCGGGACGCGGGCGGCCCCGCGCACGGCCCGGGCCGCTGGGGTACGGCCCAGGTACGGGTTCGGACCGAGGTGCCCTGAGCCGGCCCTGGGGGCCGGCTCACCAGCCGAGGTGGGTGAACCCGGCCCAGGCCGTCAGGTCGTCGCCGCGGATCCGGCCGACGCGTGCCCTGAGGTGGGCGGGCATGCCGGGCGGCGGGGTACGCAGGTCGTCGAGCATCCACAACTGGGCGCTGCGCAGCGCCCGCCCCGGCGGCAGCCCGTCGCGGTGCATGAAGTGGTGGGTCATGTACATCAGCAGCGAGGTCGCCTCGTCGGGCACCGGCCACAACGACCCGATGACCGAACGTGCGCCGGCGACGAGGAACGCCGTGGACAGGCTGTACGCCTCGTCGTAGCCGTGTCCGGACACATTGGTCCGGCAGGCGGCGAGGACCACCAGGTTCAGGTGGCGATAGCGGGCCACCCCCTCGGTCAGCACTTCGGCGGCCAGGTTGCCGCCGGACAGGGCGAGATGGGCGCTGTGCCGCTCGCCCTGGCGTACCACGCCGTGGCAGGCGAGGTGAAGCAGACCGCCGCGCTGCCGGCCCAGCCAGTCGGTGACGGCGGCAGGGGTGGCGGTGCCGGGGCCGAGCAGTTCGCCGTCGGGGTGGAAGGTGCGGTGAATCGCCTCGGCCTCCTCGCCGGCGTGGTGGAGGTCGCGGGTGGGGTTGCCGATGACGAGCGCCTGCCGGGTCGCGGCGGCGGGCCGTGCGGCCACCTCGCACAGCAGCCGGGCGGACGGCAGATAGGAGATGTCGGCGAGCTGACAGGCACGGCGCCCGTTGGGCAGGCGTGCCGCGTGCCACGGCACGGCCCCCAGTGCGGCCATGGGGACCATGATGACGGACGGGGCGCGTCCGTACCCGCGGGGAAGCTCGCCGAGCAGCTTCTCCATCACCGCCTCGCCCGCCCAGTCGCACAGGCGCTCCAGCGCGGCGCGGCTGTCGTCCGGGCGGGCCGTCGAGCCGGAGGGAGTGTCCGGCAGGGGCGGTCCGCCGGCGTCGCGGCCGGGGGTGCCGACGGCCCGGTAGGCGGCCAACGGGCCCGCGGACACGGTGAGCCGGGGCAGCTCTACGACGCGGGTGGCGCCGTCGGCGGTGACGACGAGGGCTCTGCCGGGCTCGGGCCGCCGTCCGAAGAAGACCTGGTCCTTCAGGCCGGGCTGTTCCTCAGCGGCGGGCACCAGGTAGACCAGCGCCGTGGCCCCCAGGGTGCGCAGAGCGCCGGCGATCTCCTCGGTCGACGGGGCGTCCAGCAGCCGCCGGCGCAGCGGGGAGGCGGCCAGCGCCCGCAGTACCCGGCGGCGCAGCCGGCTGTTGGGTCCGCTGTGCGGCGGCGGGGCGCCGACCGCCGGGTTGCCCTCCGGCCCGGGGGCTGCCACGACGCCTGCCCGGCGCCACTCGTGAGCGAGGTCGTCCTGCCCGAGCGCGGCCAGCATGTCGGGCACGGTGGCGGCCACGGTCGCCGCGTGCAGGGTGAGTCCGCGTCCGGCGTCCAGGGCGCGGACGGCGTCCGTGTGGGCTCCGTCGGCCAGGCACCAGCGGGCCACGGAGACGGCCTCCTGACCGGCGCGCCGGGCGGTCTCGGCGGCGTGCACCGTACCGGACTGCAGCAGGACCGTCCAGGCCGCCGCCTTGAGGGACTCCAGGCCGATGCGCCGGGCCTCGTCGTGGTGGGGCCGCTTCGCCGACGGGTCGTACAGGTGCGCGGCGTCGCCGCGGAACCGGTGGGCGTCGGCGAGGATCGACCCGGTCCATCCCCAGCTCGGGTGCTCCGGCCCGGCGGCCAGCCGCCAGGTGTGCCGGAGCCAGGAGATGCCCTGGTCCAGGTGGTGGAGCCGGCGCGGGTGCGGGGCGACGGACATCACGCCGAGGCTGCAGTGGCTCGTGCCGAGGGTGAAGGCGGAGCGGATCCAGCGCACGTCGTCGGGGTCGTCGAGCAGGTCCAGGGCGTCCTCCAGCATGCGCTGGGCGTCCAGGGCGCCCTGATAGTCCCTGGCCATCATGGCCTGGCCGGCGCGGGTGTTGCCCAGGGCGCTCAGCCGGTCGATCTGGGCGTCGCGAGGCAGGGCCGCGATCTGCCGCCGCACCTCCTCCGGCGAGGCGGGCGCGGGGTGCGCGTCCGCGCTCGGCATGCGTCCGGTGCGGCGGGCGCGGAGAAGCTCCAGCGCTGTTCTGGCGTTGGCGAGATGGGCCTGGAGGCCCAGGGCGTCCATGTGGCCGGGCGGGAACCGGTCCAGCACCGACTCCAGCACGCGGATCTGCTCGGCCAGCGCGTCCTCGTCCTCGCGGCGCGCGGCCTGGTGGATACGGAACATGGCGAGCTGGCCCGCCGCGGCCACGCGCTGCTCGTCGCTGAAGAGGGACGAGTCGGACAACCGGGCCAGGTCCTCGACGGCCGAGTCGAAGTCGTCCTCCCCTCCGGTGAGCTGGGCGAGATGGGCACGCAGCCCGGCGTGGTGGTACTCGAGGGCCTCGCGCTGCGGGCTGCCGGGAGGGAGCAGGACACGCGCCTTCTCCAGCCGGGCGATCTCGTCCTCCATCTGGGCCGGGTCGTCCATGTGCTGCAGCCCGGACGAGGCGCCCATGGTGGCGATCACGCCCTGCCAGTTGTCCTCGGCGGGCCCGAACTCCGCTGCTTCGCGTCGCAGTTCCTCCTCCCTCTGCGGGTCGGAGATGGTCTGGTCGAACCGCAGCATCGGCAGCATGGCGAGGATGTGGCCCGCCCGCAGCCCCGACATCACGGTGCCCCTCGGCAGCTCCCGCCAGTCCGTGTACAGGCGGTCGAAGGCCTCACGGCCCGTCGCACAGCCCAGGCGGTCGAGGACGAGCGTGGTCAGCCGGCTCAGGTCCCGGGAGTCGACCGTGCCCCCGCCGGCCGCCTCCTTCAGCTCGTACATCAGCGCATGCAGGTCGTAGGGCGGGTACGCCACGTCAGAACTCCCTTGCGGGCATGCGGGGCGCGGTCCGCGCCAGGTACGGCGTGAGCACGCCGTTGAGCCAGCGCTCGCCCTCCTCGGTACCGAAGTCGACGGGCGGGGCGCCGGTGGGTTCCAGCGCCGGTGCCCGGCCCCGGTCGTCGAAGAGAACGGCAACCCGGTCGGCGGGGTCACGCTTGGAGGGCCAGACGAAGCCCTGCGCCCAGGGCTTGGTACGAGTGCGGATCCAGTGGCCCCAGTCGCGGGTCTGCGGGTAGTCGGCGCCCTCGGCGTGGATGAGCCAGGGGTCCTGTGCGAGCGCCGCCAGGTCGGACGCGGACATCAAGGAGACGACCTCCGTGTCGTCGGCCAGCCGAAGGAAGGACAGGCTGCGCCGCTCGAACGCCTTCCGGGGCAGCAGTCGCGGGCTGCCATCACGGGGGAAGGACAGCGAGCGCAGCAGCACCTCGCACACGGCGGCGCCGGGGCTGAACCCGACGTACAGGTAGCCGTAGCAGTCGTACGGGGTGCTGTCGAAGCGGCCGCCGAAGTAGAAGGCATGCGACGGGCGGCAGTTGTACGCGGCCGGATCGCGGTGGGTGGTGTGGACCCGGTACAGGGGGGTGCCGGCGCGCAGCACGACGCGGGCCGGCTCGCCGGGAAGGGTGTCGGGGGGCGGATACTTGGGCATCGGCTACTCCCCCGTGTCCGTGCTCACCAGAGCGTCTGCGGCGCCGCACAGTTCGGCGTCGCGGCCCTGTCCGAGGAGGGAGGCCGGGGTGCTCTGCCACCAGGTGCTGTCGGACAGCCACCAGTCCGCCGCGCCCCACGGGTCGAGGTCGGCGCGCAGTACGGAGTTGACGTCGAGGACGACCTGCCAGGGCATGGTCCCGGCCTCGAACTGGAACAGCGGGACGCGTCTGCGGCCATCGTCGCCGGAGAGCACGATCAGCAGCGGGTCGCCGCCCTCGTGCCAGGGCGCCGCCGGTTCGGACAGCAGGCGTTCGCGTACGGGGCCGTAGACCGGGCCGACCATCGGGTTGCTGTCGAGGACGAGCATGCACAGGTCCTGTACGCCGTACCCCTGGTGCAGGACCGCCGAGGGCGGTCCGGAGAACCGCGCCTGGGCTCCGTCCTCCCGCAGTGCGGCGGCAGCGTCGGGCGGCAGGGCGTCGAGCAGGATCTGTGCCGCGCGGTCAGCGGCCGCGTCCCGGTCGCCGCCGTCCGTGCGCAGCTCGGCCAGCCGCTGTCCGAGCAGCCGTGTCGCGGCGGGGTCGAGCAGACTCCGGTACCTGCTCCACTGCGCCGCGCACGCGGCCAGCACCTTGAAGGGGTTCACACGCACCTGTGCCCTGTCTCCTCGTGGTCGGGTAACTCGTCGCCCGCCCGGTGCAGTCGGCGCGCGCGGAGCACGTCGGTGACCAGGTCGGCGAGCGACGGCCTGCGGACGACCAGGTGGACGTCCCGGTCCGGGGCGCTGTCGGCCGCGAGGGCGGCCCACAGCGCGCTGATGCTGGTCTGCGGCGGCAGGCCGCCACGGCCCGCGCCGAGCAGAGGGAAGCAGACCGACCGCAGTGGCGGTCCGAAGCCGTCCCGTTCCTCGTCCATCAGGGCGAGCGCGCGGGCGGCGGCAGCGGTGACGTCCTGCGGGGTGACGTCGTAGTCGTTCGTGCCGGACCGGGGGACGGCGACGGCTGCGTGGTAGATGCGGCGAACTCCTCCCGCCGCGAGTGCACCTGGACCGGTCGGTGCCACGGTCCCGGGCAGGACGGGACGGCCGCGCATGCCGTTGGCGGCACGCCAGTCAAGCAGTTCATCGTGGACGGGGTCGGCGATCACGTCGCCGGTGGCGTCGCGCAGGGCACCCGCGCGACGCAGCGCCGCGGGCACGGACGCCTTGTACATCTCGGGCAGGCTCAGGTGGGTGTTGAGCGGCGAGACGATCACGTCGACGTCACGCAGGAGTTCGACGGGGTGCACGTGCAGGGTCAGCGACACAGGGCCCACGCTCAGCGCACGGTGCTGCAAGTACGGTGCGAGCAGGGGAACGGGCAAGGCGTCGGTACCGCCAACGCGCGTCCCGGCGATCCAGCAGATCTGCTCGGCGATCTGCCCGAGGACCATCTCCTCATGGCTCTTTCGGAAGCGCTCGACACTGACGCTGTAGACCTTGGCGGCGAGCCGGCGGCGGTCCGCCGCCGGCCGGTCGCGCATCCCGGGGGCCAGCCCGAGCGTGAGTCCGGCCGCTTCCTGCAGGTCTCCCCCACCCAGGCCGGACAGCGCCGTGCGCAGGAGGTTCTCGACCTCGACCGGCCAGGCGTCGGTGACGGCCGCGGAGCGCGCGGCAGCCGCCTGGCGCAGCAGGGGGAGGGAGAGGTCGCGGATCCGGACCAGTCCTTCCGCCCGGATCATCTTCACCTCCCGAAGGACCGAGGCGACATCGAAGGGCACGGCACCGGACGACATGCAGCCATCGTCGCGGGCAGCCGACCTGAGCCGCAAGTGCCGTCGTACGCAGCATCGTTCACGCTACTGGACGACGGCCCCGGCGGGCCGGGCGCCGGCTGGTCGTCATCCGGTCGGGGCGAGGTCGCCGGCCGGCCGCGGACCCGCGGACGTGGCGTGCCTTGCCGGAAGCACTGGCGTGCGTCCGGCTCACTCCAGGGCAGCCACGCCCGTGGCGAAACCCGCCGGGTCCTCCTGGAGGTCGTACACCAGTCGGCCGCCGGTTGGAGTGCCCCGTTCGGTGAGGTCGAGCCGGCCCTGGCAGGGGGCGAGGGCGGACGTGACCTCACGATCAGGCAGCCGGTGATCTCCCGTTTTCGTCCAGGCCGTACCGCCTCTCGCTCTCCGTCGCACCGAGCCTCGTACGGCTCCGACCGCCGCTGTTCGATCGGCAGACGCGGTGCGTATGCGCGAAGGCCATGAATGAAGAGGTCTCCCCTGTTACGGGGTGGTGACAACCCGTTCATCGATCAAGGTCAATCGAGCGGCACGCTTGTCGTATCGCCCGCTGCCAGGGGCCGGACCGGACGCCGGGACGGAAGGCAGCTCGGGCCGTATCTCTCGTTCGCACCACTCACGCTCGTGTCATCCCTGGGGGGATCCATGTCCGTTGCGTTCTCGCGTCACCGCGTCGTCCTGCGTGCCGCCGTCGCCACCGCCGCACTGGCCGGCGCGCTGTTCACTCCCGCCGTCGCCTTCGCCGTCGGCCAGGGCAGCACCACCGCGTCGCCGGAGTGCACGGTGACGAAGACGATCGGCTCGGTCTTCATCGACTGGACCGTGGACCTGACCAACAGCCCCGACGGACCGACGGCTGTCCTCAAGGACGAAACCGGCAAGGCACAGGCGACCGTCGACCGCGCCCACCCCGAAGACCTCGCCAACGGCCTCAAGATCCAGAACGCCGACACCGCCACGCCCCTGTTCCTCGACCGCTCCCAGGGCGACCCTGCCCCCTGGCGCACCACCCCCTTCCCCGCCCTCCCCGACGGCTGCACCACCACGGACGACGACACGAACACCCCGCGGCCCGCGGGCGCCGGCATCACCCAGACCAGGGTCGTCCCGGCGGGCGGGGTGGCGGCGGGGGCCGAGAGCACCGAGGGGACGGACACCGTCCTGCTGGCGGGCGGCGCCACGCTGACCGCGGCCGGCCTGGCCGGTCTGGGCTTCGTGGTGCGCCGCCGTCGCGGCACCGGCGCGGGTGTCTGACACCTTCGTCGTCCCCGCGTACCGGGCGGGCCACCGGTGATCCCGGCGGCCCGCCCTACGCGTCCCCCGAAAACCTTCGAGGAAGCAGCGATGAACGCGCCCGTCACACCCCCGTCCGCCCATGGCACGGGGACCGCTCCGCGCCCTTCCCGCCGCCAGGCGTGGACAGCCGCCGTGGCTGTGGCCGCCCTGGCCGTCGGCGGCTGGCTGACGGTCACTGGTCTGAACGACGCCGCGGCCACGCCGCCCGTGCCGGGCGCGCATGTCACCGCCTCCGCCCGCACTCCCGCCTCGACGCCGGCGGACGCGGCGCCCGGCCACGCCGGTACCGCCTCACCGGCCGCGTCCGCACCCCTGGCCGCCTCCCGGCCCGTCCGCGTCCGGATCCCGGCCGCCGGCGTCGACACCGGCCCCCTCCTCGAACTGGGCCTGGCCCCGGACGGAACCGTCCAGGTGCCGTCCGAGGAGCAGGCCGACCTGATCGGCTGGTACCGCGAGGGGGTCACACCCGGTCAGACCGGACCGGCCGTCCTGATCGGCCACTACGACACCGCGAGAGGGCCGGCGGTCATGCGCGACGTCACCCACGTCGAGCCCGGCGACACCATCACCGTCGACCGCGCGGACGGCTCCACCGCGGTCTTCGGCGTGACCGACCTGCAGCAGGTGGACAAGAAGCACTTCCCCACCCAGCGCGTCTACGGCGACACCGCAGCACCCGAACTGCGGCTGATCACCTGCGGCGGCGACCTGCGGGGCGGCCACCGTCCCGACAACATCATCCTGTACGCGGACCTCATCCGGACCTCCCCGCCCCGTTCCCACTAGCGCGCCGTGCCAGACGCGGCCGCGCGAGGAGTGGGGAGTAGTGGCTAGGGTTCCAGGTCGGGAGCACGCGGAGGCCTGGGGGGAGAACCGGTGAGCGCTCGGATTCTGGTGGCCGAGGACGACGAGAAGCAGTCCCGGCTGATCCGGATCTATCTGGAGCGGGAGGGCAACGCGGTGCAGGTCGTGGCCGACGGGCGCGCGGCGCTGGAGCGGGCGCGCTCGTCGAAACCCGATCTCATCGTGCTGGACGTGATGCTGCCGTTGGTCGACGGACTGGACGTGTGCCGCATCCTGCGCACCGAGTCGGACGTTCCCATTCTCCTCCTCACCGCCCGCACCACCGAGGAGGACATGCTCCTCGGCCTCGACCTGGGTGCCGACGACTACCTCACCAAGCCCTACAGCCCCCGTGAACTGACCGCTCGGGTACGGGCGTTGCTGCGCCGGTCGAGGAAGGCCGCCGGCGCGGCGGAACCCGCGGTGCTGCGGGTGGGCGTGGTGGAACTGGACACCGCGCGCTTCGAGGTCCGCGTGGCGGGGCAGCCCGTGGCCCTGACCGCCAAGGAGTTCGCCGTACTGGAGGCACTGGCCCGGGAACCGGGCCGGGTCTTCACCCGGGCACAGATCATCGAGCGCGTCTTCGGTTTCGACCACGACGTGCAGGAGCGGACCGTCGACGCCCATGTGATGAACCTGCGTCGGAAACTGGAGACGGATCCCGGGCGCCCCCGCCACCTGGAGACGGTGTACGGCCGGGGCTACCGCCTCAATGACGCCCCGGGCCCGGCGTCCTCCTGACGTCCCGCCCCCGGGGTCGCGGGCAGCACGATGGTGAACGTCGTGCCCGCCCCGACCGTGCTGCGCACCTCGATCGTCCCCCGGTGATCGGTGACGATCTGACGGGCGATTGACAGGCCCAGGCCGCTGCCGCCGGTAGCCCGGCCACGGGACGCGTCCGCCCGCCAGAAGCGGTCGAAGAGGTGCGGCAGGTCCACCGCCGCTATCCCCTTGCCGGTGTCCCTCACTTCCACGACGGCCAGCTCGCCCCGGGGGACCAGGGCCAGGGTCACGCTGCCTCCCGCCGCGGTCGCCCGCAGCGCGTTGCCGACCAGGTTGCCGACGACCTGGCGCAGCCGGTCCGGGTCGGCGGTCACGAAGACCGGGCGCGGCGCCTCCAGTTCGAGGGCGACGCCCGCCGCCCCGGCCTCGGCGCGGTGGGCCGTACGGCCCGTTTCGAGCAGTTCTCTCAGGTCGACCTCGGTGGGGTGGTAGGTGAGCGCGCCGGCCTCCGCCAGCGCGAGGTCCTGGAGGTCGTCCACGATCCGCTGCTGCAGCACCGCCTCCTCGTGCAGGGAGGCGAGCAGTTCGGGGGTCGGGTCGACGACGCCGTCCCGCAGGGCCTCCAGGTAGCCCCGCAGGTTGGCCAGCGGGGTGCGCAGTTCGTGCGCGATGTCACCGATGAGGCGGCGCTGGCGCTCCTCGCCGGCCTTCAGGGAGTCGGCCATACGGTTGAAGGCGCCGCCGAGTTCCGCGATCTCGTCCCGGCCGGAGACGGGGACCCGGCGCTCCAGGTCGCCCTCGCCGAGTCCCTTCGCGGCCAGCGTCATGGCCCGGACGGGGCGCAGGACGGCCCTGCTCAGGAGCAGGGCGCCGAGGACGGCCGCGAGGGCGACCCCCGCCGCGACGGCCACGGTGGGCGCGGCGGCCAGGGTGGGCGGTGACTCGTTCCGGACGCCCAGGCGGACCTCCAGGCGGGGCGGAGCGACGGAAGCGGTCCGTTCGTTGAAGACCCTCTGCAGGCAGTCCGTGGTCCCCCGCTCGGACCCGCACGGCCAGACCGCGTCGATGTCCCGCGAGGTCGGCGGGTTCGCTCCCGGTTTCGGCTCCTCGCACCGCGCGGTCCGCCGGTCGGTGTGGATCCGGGGCACCCCGACGGCGTCCGCGGCGGCCGTCACCCGCGCCCCTTCCCGGGTCAGACAGGCCGCGTACGCCACCGCCGCACGGTAGTCGGCGATCGCCGTGGCCGTGAGTTTCGCCTGGCTCCGCGGCAGTTGGCTCTCCGGGAAGCGCAGGAGGGGGCGCGGGTCGACCAGGACCGCGGGCTGGTCGCTCGGCGCACGGGGGTCGCGGCCGGCGAGGGCGTCGGAGTCGGCGAGCAGGACGTCCGCCTCCGTGGCGACCCGGACGCGCTGGCCGGTGTCCCGGGCGAGTCCGGCCACCGTGGGCGAGAGCCCTTCCCAGGTGCCGTGCGCGAACCCGTACGCACGCAGGGCGCCGGTGATCCGGGCGACCTCCTGGCGGCCTGCCGTGACGGTCTCCTGAACCTGACGGTTGGCCTGCCGCAGGGTCAGCCATGCGGTCGCGGCGGTGGCGGTCAGCGCCACCAGCATGAGCAGACCCAGGACACGGAGACGGAAGCTCACCGCGCCTCCTTCCCTTGTTCTCCGTGTTCCAAGAGGGCGTCTGCCCAGAGGGCGTCTTCCGAGAGGGCGTCTTCCGAGAGCCAGGAGGGCGTCCTCCAGGAGGGCGTCATCGCGTTCACGGGCCGGACAGCGCCTCTGTCGGGGACATCCTGCTCGCGCGGACCGCCGGGTACAGTCCGGCGATCGCGCCGATGACCAGGGTCGAGGCGACGCCCGCCAGGCTCGCCCACGCCGGGACCACCGTCGGCCAGTCGCGGCTGAGGGCGTATCCCGCCGTGATCAGTGTCCCGAGGACCGTGCCGGCCAGACCGCCGATGAGCGACAGCAGCAGCGACTCGGTCACGAACTGGGTGCGGATCTGCCCCTCGGTCGCCCCGAGGGCGCGCCGCAGACCGATCTCCGGCCGCCGTTCCAGCACCGAGATGACCATGGTGTTGCCCACGCCCACGCCACCGACGAGCAGGGCGACTCCGCCGAGGCCGAGCAGCAGGCCGGTCAGTGCCGACTCGGTCGCCTCTCGGGCCGCGAGCGCGTCGGAGGGCCGCGAGATCCGCACCTCGCCCGGCTTCTCGGGGTACGCCGTGGCCGGGAGCACCGCGCGCACCGCCGCGACCCGGCTGTCCTCAGCACGGACGTACACCGTCGACGGGTGGCCGTCGAAGCGCAGATGGGTCCGGGCCGCCGACCATCCGACCAGGGCGGCGCTGTCCAGTTCCGGCGCCAGCGGTACCGGGTCGAGGACGCCGATCAGCGAGAACCAGTGCCCGCCGAGCCAGACCCGGGTGCCCGGGGTGTACACGTCGAGCCGTTGGGCGGCGGTGGCGCCGAGCACCACCGCCGGGTACTCGCCGGTCGCGGAGTCCAGCCAGCGCCCCCTGCGGACCTGCCCACCGACGGCCGGCAGGAGATCGGTGCCGGCCGCGAGCACGGCCAGGGAGCCGGTCCGGCCGACGGCGATGTGGTCGTTGCGGTAGACGTGCGCGTCGGTCACGCCGGTGGCGGCCACCTGCCGCACCGGCGGGATGCGGCGGACCATCGCGACGGCCTCGTACGGCAGTCGGGCCTCCTCCCCCGTCAGGGACTCGCCCGGGGCCACCCTCAGCAGGTTGGTGCCGAGGGCGTCGAGCCGCTGGTCCACCTCCGCCTGTCCGGAGCCGGAGATGCCGACCACCGCGACCATCGCGGCGACGCCGATGGCGATGCCGAGCGCGGAGAGGAAGACCCTCAGCGGACGGGTCCGCAGGCCCGTACCGCCGAGCCGTACGACGTCCGCGGGTCCGAGCCGGGCGGCCCGCAGGCGGCCGCCGGAGGCGTTGGCCCGCCGGTGGCCCCGCCGGTGACCCCGGAAGTGGCCCGGCTGGTGGCCCCGGCCTCGGCCCGGCGCCGCCGGAGCGAGCCGGTCGGGCGGTACGGGCGGGTCGGGCGGGTCCGGCTGCTGAACGCAGGAGTGCGGGATGCGGTCGGTCATCCGGACGCTCCGATCGGGGTGCCGGACGCCACGGCGCGGCCGGGGACGCCGGAGACGTTCGCCCGCCGGTGGCCCGGCGCCGCCGGAGCGAGCCTGCCATGCGGGTCGGGCAGGCCGGGCGGGTCGGGCGGGTCCGGCTGCTGAACGCAGGAGTGCGGGATGCGGTCGGTCATCCGGACGCTCCGATCGGGGTGCCGGGCGTCGTGTCCGTGACCAGGTGTCCGTCGCGCATCTCGATGCGGCGCGGAAGGCGCGCGGCGATCTCGCGGTCGTGCGTGATGATCACGACGGTGGTGCCGGCCGCGTGCAGTTCGCGCAGCAGGGCGAGGACGGCCGCTCCCGACGCGGAGTCGAGGTTGCCGGTCGGCTCGTCCGCGAGCAGCAGCGACGGCTCGCCGACCACGGCACGGGCCACCGCGACCCGCTGCCGCTCGCCGCCGGAGAGCTGGTGGGGCAGGTGCCGGACGCGGTGGCTGAGCCCGACCCGGGCCAGCGCCGCCTCGGCCCTGGCCCGGCGGCGCCGCAGCGGGACGCCCGCGTAGAGCAGTCCGTCCGCCACCGAGTCCAGGACCGGGACCCCGACCGCGAGGTGGAAATGCTGGAAGACGAAGCCGATCCGGGTGGCCCGCAGCGCGGAGACCTCGCGGTCGGACAGCTCCGCCACGTCGTGGCCGTCGACCAGGACCCGCCCCGTGGAGGGCCGGTCGAGGCTGCCCATGAGATGCAGCATGCTGGACTTGCCGGAGCCGGACGGGCCGACCACCCCGACCAGTTCCCCGCGCCCGATCCGCAGACTCACGTCGCGGACCGCCGCCACGTGGCCCGGATACGTCTTGGAGACGGCGTCGAACTCGACGACGGCCCGATATCCGCCGCTCATCCCGGAATCCTCACCTTCAGACCCGCGCGCACCGAGGAACCGCTCACTTCCACCTTGCCGTCGGCGAACAGCCCGGTCTTCACGGGGATGAAGTCGCCGTCCGCCGTCTCCAGCCCGTGGCCGCCCTCCGCGAGCGCCATCAGGGCGGCGACCGGGACGGTCAGTACGTCCTTGACCTCGCGGCCGGTGTACTCGACGGTGACCGGGCCGCTCTCCAGCCGCCCCACGGACTTCTGGTCCTCGATAATGACGGTCACCGGCAAGGTGGCGGCGGCCTCGCCGGAACCGCCCTCGCCGGACGCGCCCTCGGGCGCGCCGGCCTGCCTGCCCACCGACGCCACCTCGCCCTGCACGGACCTGCCGTCGGGCAGCCGGACCCGGACGACCGTACCGCGTACGGCCCAGGAGGCGTCCGTGGCCGAGGTGTTGACGACGACCTTGCGTGCCGTACCGGTGTAGGTGAGGGTGTTCTCGCCGACGGCCTCACCGAGGCGGACGCCCGGCGGGCCGAACCTCACCTTGCCGGCGGAGTAGATGACGTCCCCGACACCGACCGTGCCGGTGCGGGGCACCCCGAGTGCCTGCTGCCAGCGTTCGACCGCGTCGGCGGTCCTGGTGGTGAACGTCTCGTCCACCGTGAAGCCGGTGTAGCCGAGTGCGGCCAGGTTGGTCTCGAACTGCAGGACGTCCATTCCCTTGAGTTCCCTGCCCTTGAGCTCCGTCGCCGCAGCGTTCCCGGCGCCCGTCGGCGTCAGCGGCGGCGTCGAGGTCGATGTCGATGTCGATGTCGATGTCGCGGAGGGGGTCGCGGCGCCGGTCTTGCCGGTGCCGCCCGCAGGTTGCCCCTCGCCGGGAGACGCGGCGCCTTCGGCGGTGTCGCCCCCGGCCGGTTCCCCGTCCCCGGGTGCGGTGGTGGTCAGCCCCAGGTCCCGGTACATGGGCAGCGATCCGTACAGCAGCACCACCGGGCGGTCGTCGACCCGCAGCAGCGTGTCGCCGCGCTCCGCCGTGGCCCCCACCTCGGGCAACCAGGTCACGGTCCCGGTCGCCTTGACCGGCAGAGGCATCTCCGTGCCGTACCCCAACTGGCCGTCCACCTGGGTGCGTTCGGTCAGCGTGGCCCGGGTCACCGGGACCAGCGAACCGGCCCGGCGCGGTGCGCCCGGACCCTCGTCCCCGCCGCCGCCGAGCCCCAGGGCGCCCACCACGGCGACCACCGCCACGACGACCACGGCACCGGCGACCAGCGCCCTGCGCCGCCCTTGCCCGCCGCGCGGCGGTCCGGAGGCCGTTCCGGGACCGTCGTCGATCCCCGTCACCGTGTCCACCGTGATCAGCCCTTGCCCGGGCCCGGATTCTCCGGAACGCCCACGATCGGCCCGCAGATCCGCATGGCCCGCTTCGCGCCGGCCGAGCTCTGGTCCCATTCCCCCTGTCCGAGGCCGTCGGGGCCCGGGTCGGGGAAGTCGGCGGCCCCGTTCTCCTGCATGCACGTCGCGTACCGCTGCTTCACCTCGATCTGCTCGGCGGTGAGCTTGGACTGGTTGCCCTTCTCGATGCTCTCGGGCACGGCCGCCAGGTGCTCGGCGCACTTCTCCGTGGCGGTCCGGAACGTCGCGTCCTTCTTCAGCTCCCGGTTGCCGCCGAAGTCGATGTTCCCCTTCTCGTCCGGGTCCGGGGCGTCGACCCCGTTCTCCCGCAGGCACTTCACGTACGTGCGCTGTGCCTGCACGTAGGCGGCCACGTCGTCCCCGCCGCTCTGCCCGTCCTGGCCGGCGGACGACGCGGTCGCGCCGCCGCTCGCGGCCGTCGGGATCTCCGACTCGCCCTCCTCGCCCCCGCAGCCGGTCAGCGCCAGCGCCATGACCGAGGCCACCGCGGCCAGCAGTACCCGATTCGTCCTCACCGGTTCTCCCGCTCCTCTGTCGGACCCGCTCGCGAACGCGGCGGGCGGACCGACCGTAGGGGGGAGCCGATGAAGAACTTTTGAAGAACCTGTCAGCTCACCGTGCGACCGTGCGACCGCACGACCGGGAGCCGTCCGGGAGTGCAGTCGGGGCAGCCGGGGTTGCGGCATCCGACGGCCCAAGAGGCCCCGGCCCTGCGCGCGTACGCGGTGCCTCATCGCAGCAGTGGTCCCTCGGCGACGGTGAGGACGGCTTGTCCGGCGATGCCGAGGAGCAGCGAGAGGGCGGCTGCCGCGTGAGCGGTGGCGGCGGGCCGGCGCCCCAGGACCGCGTGCGTGTCGGCGGGCGCGGGGTCGGTGGTGGTGAACAGGGGGCCGAGCCAGCGCAGGTAGTAGAAGAGGGAGGCGACGGTGTTGGCGACGGCGAGGGCGGCGAGCCAGGTGTGGCCGCCGTCGACGGTCGCGCCGAAGATCTCCAGTTTGCCGAGGAAGACGCCGGTGGGCGGCGTGCCGACCAGGCCGAGGAGACAGACGACGAGTACGGCCGCGAGGTCGGGGCGGCGGCGGGCGAGGCCTCGGTAGTCGGTGAGGGTACGGGCGTGGGGAAGTGCGGTGACGACAGCGAAGGCGCCGAGGTTGGTGACGGCGTAGGCGGCCAGGTAGAACAGCAGGCTCTTCTGGGCGAGGTCGCTGCGGGTGGTGACGGCCAGGGCCATGAGCAGGTAGCCGACCTGGCTGATCGTGGAGTAGGCGAGCAGGCGTTTGACGGAGGTCTGGAAGAACGCCGCCAGGTTTCCCAGGGTCATGGTGACCGCGGCGAGGATCGCGATGAGGAGCGGCCAGTTGACGGCGCTGTCGGCGAGTGCCTGGTGGAGCAGGCGGTGGCCGGCGATCAGGCCACCGATCTTGGGCAGGGTGGTGACGTATGCGGCGACGGGTGCGGGGGCGCCGTCGGTGACGTCGGGCACCCAGAAGTGGGCCGGCACCGCGCCCGTCTTGAAGAGGAGACCGGCGAGTACGCCGACGAGTCCGACGGCGACGAGTCCGTAGGGGGCGGTGGGCAGGGCCGTGGCGAGTTCGGCGTAGTGGGTGGTGTGGCCGGCGCCGTGGAGGAGCGCGACGCCGGCGAGCATCGTGGTGCCCAGCAGGGCGCCCATCAGGTAGTACTTCAGGGCGGCTTCGGTGCCGGGGGCGTCCTTGGCGAACCCGGCGAGCGCGTAGGCGGGGATGCCGGCCAGCAGGTAGGCGGCGAACAGCATCAGCAGGTCGTTCGCGCCGATGAGGGCGAGGGTGCCGGCGCCGGTCATCAGGAGCAGGACCCAGTACTCGGTTTCGCGTGGGTGACCCCTCACGGTGTCCACGGACATGCCGACGACCAGCAGCAGGCCGGCGAGGACGACGAGCCGGCCGGTGCCGGTGGCGGTGTCGACGGCGAACGCGGCGGCGAAGACTGCCTGTTCGCGGTCGGCGGCCATGGTGACGGCGGTGGCCGCCAGGCCGGTCGCGCAGGCGGCGGCCGCGAGCACGGCGACGATCCACTGGCGGCGGCGGGGCAGCCAGGAACCGGTGAGGAGACCGATGACGGCGGCGCCGAGGAGGGACAGTTCGGGGACGAGGGCGGCCAGGTTCTGGTTCACCGTGCCACCAGTTCGGCCAAGGTGCGGCCGGCCGGTTCGATGACGTCCAGCAGCCGGCGCGGCGCGACGCCGATCACCAGGGCGACCGCGAGCAGCGGCACCGTGGACAGCGCCTCGGTGGCCCTGAGGTCGCGAAGACCCCCGGTGGGGAGGGTCCCGGGCAGGCGCGGGGGACCGAGGAACACGCGCCGCAGTGCGGTCAGGAACAGGGCCGCGGTGATCAGGATGCCGGTCGCGGCGACGGCGGTGGCGACCGCCTGGGAGGCCAGGCTGCCGGTGAGGATCTGGAATTCGGCGATGAAGCCGGAGAAGCCGGGAATGCCGAGACTGGCGAAAGCGGCGACGGCGGTGACCGCCGCGAAGCGCGGGGTGTGAGCGGCCAGGCCGGAGTAGGCGTCCATCGCGTAGGTGCGTCCGCGGTCGTGGAGCACACCGGCGAGCAGGAACAGGGCTCCGGTGATCAGGCCGTGGCTGACCATCTGGGTGACCGCTCCGGTGACCGCCAGGGAGCGGGCCCGGGCGTCGGTACCGGCGAGCGTCCCGGCGGCGCCGACGGCGAGCACGATGTAGCCCATGTGGTTGACCGAGGTGTAGGCGATCATGCGTTTGAAGTCCGTCTGCGCCAACGCCACCAGGGCCCCGTAGACGACGGACACGGCGCCGACGATGACGATGACGAGGGCGTAGTGGCGCCAGCTCCCGGGCAGCAGGGGCATGGCGATGCGGACGAAACCGTAGGTGCCCATCTTCAGCAGGACGCCGGCCAGGATGGCCGAGCCGGTGGCGGGGGCGTCGGTGTGGGCGGGCGGCAGCCAGGTGTGGAAGGGCACGGTCGGGGTCTTGACCGCCAGTCCGACGCCGATGGCCAGCAGCACCAGGCCCGCGTAGGGGCCGCGTCCGGCCAGCGGGTTGACGCGGGTGAGGTCGACGATGTCGAAGGTGTGCGGGTCGGCCGCCAGGTAGAGGCCGATGAAGCCGAGCAGGAGGGCGAGGGAGCCGGTGAAGGTGTAGAGGAAGAACTTCAGCGCCGCGGCCCGGGCGCGTGCGCCGTGTCCCCAGCCCGCGATGACGAAGAACATGCCGACGATCGACAGGTCGAAGAAGACGAAGAACAGGATGAGGTCGAGGGCGACGAACAGGCCGACGCCGACGGTCTGCAGGAACAGGAACAGGCAGACGTACGAGCGCACCCGCCGCTTCTCGCGCAGGGAGTGGACGGCGACGGCCAGGAACAGCAGGCAGGTCAGGGCGACCAGGGGCAGGGACAGGCCGTCGACGCCCACGTGGTAGCCGACGCCGGCACTGGGGATCCAGCGCGCCCGCTGCTCGTACTGCATCCCGCCGCGGGGGTCGTAGCCGGCCCACAGGGCGATGACCAGGGCCAGGTCGGTGGCCGCGGTGGCGATCCACACCCAGACGTACGCCCTGTCCGGGAGGGTGCGCGGCAGGAGCGGCAGCACCGCGCACACCAGCAGCGGCAGGAACGTGACGACGCTCAGCACAGGGCCTACCTCACCAACAGGATGATCAGCACGAGCACGGCGAAGCCGACGGCGGCCTGGGCGTAGTACTGGTGCAGCAGGCCGGTCTGCGGGCGGCGCGCCCAACGGCCCAGGCGCCGCGCGCCGGCGGCGACCGCGTGGACGGCCGCGTCGATGCCGCCGTCGTCCAGGCGGCGCGCGAGCCGGGCCGCCGCGAGGCCGCCGCGGGCGGTCTGCCGTACGGCGCCGTCGACGACGCGGTCGTCGAAGACGGCCAGCGTCCGCGCCAGGCCCAGCACCGGACGGACCACGACGACCCGCGCGGCCCGCTCCAGGTGCAGCCATCCATGAGCCCCTCGCACGGCGGCGGGCGGTACGGGTGCCGGGCGGGAAGCGCACCGCCAGGCCAGGCCCGCGCCGGCGAACGCGACGCCGGCGGACAGGCCTAGCTCCCACGGCTCGGGGGACGGCTCGCCCTGGGCGCCGACCAGCCGCTTCAGCCAGGACGCCGGTCCCGGCAGGGCCAGTACCCCCAGTACCGCCGCGGCGAGGGTGAGGACGAGGAGCGGAGCCGGTGTCGTACGGGCGATACGCCGGGTGCCGCGTCGCTCGGTGTCGTATCCGGCGGCCTGCGGGCTCGGCGGGAGGATCCGCGGGTCCTGCGGGAGGGCGTGCGGGCCCTGCGGAAGGGGACGTGGGCCCTGCGGGAGGGACCGCGGGCTCGGCGGGAGGGACCGCGGGCTCGGCGGGAGGGACCGCGGGTCCTGCGGGAGGGGACGGGTGACGTACCAGACGGCCTTGACGCCGTAGACGGCGGCGACGGCCGCCGCCGCGAGGCCCACCGCGTACCGCCCGGTTCCCTCGGAGCGGGCGGCGGCGAGGATCTCGTCCTTGGCCGCCCACAGGGACAGGGGCGGCAGCCCGGCCAGGGTGAGCGCACCGACGGTGAAGGTCACGCCGACCAGGCGGTGGGCGCGGGCCGCACCGCGCAGTGCGGGCAACTGCTTGGTGCCCAGCGCCGTCAGCCAGGCCCCGGCGGCGAGGAACAGACCGGACTTGGTGGCGGCGTGGGCGACGAGCTGCGTGGTGCCCGCGGCGACGCCGCCGCTGCCCGCGGCCAGCACCATGAAGCCGATCTGCGCCGAGGTGGAGGCGGCGAGGAGCTGCTTGAGGTCGGTCTGCGCCACCGCGACCAGCCCCAGGACCAGGGCGGTGGCCGCGCCGGTCCAGGCGACCAGCGGACCGGCCCAGCCGGTGGCGTCCAGCAGCGGGACCAGGCGCAACAGCAGGTAGGCCCCGGCAGCCACCATGGTCGCCGAGTGCAGCAGCGCGGAGACCGGGCTCGGTCCCTGCATGGCACGCGACAGCCAGAAGGAGAACGGCAGTTGCGCGGACTTGCCGAGGGCGGCCACGACGACGCCCGCGGTGACCACGTGCAGCCACGGCGTTCCGGCCCGCGGCAGGGCGTCCAGCCGCAGGGAGCCGACGCCGCCGGCCACGGCGGCGCCGGCCGCCAGGTACAGGCCGAGGTCGGCGGCGCGGGTGGTGAGGAACGCGACGTCGGCGGCTTCCGCCCGTCCGGGCCGCTGCCACCAGTAGCCGATCAGTGCCCAACTGGTGGCGCCCATCACCTCCCAGGCCATCAGCAGCGGCGGCAGGGTGGTCGCGGTGACGGTGACGAGCATGGCACCGGCGAAGAGCAGCATCAGCCCGAAGAACCGGCCCCTGTTGTCGGCGGCGGAAAACTCGCTCGCGGAGAACTCCCCCGAAGCGAAGGCCAGGACGGCGGTGGTCACCGCGGCGACGGTGACCACCATCACCGCCGACAGGCCGTCCACCGCCAGCCCCGCCTCCATCCCGGCGAACAGCGGCACGCTCACGGCCGGCCGGCTCACCGCGGCGGCGAGCGCCGCCCCGAGCGTGGCCACGGCGACCGTGACACCGAGGGCGGGGACCAGCCGGTTGCCCCGGGGTCCCGTCAGAGCGAGAACCGCTCCCCCGCCGAGGGGGAGAGCGATCAGCAGCCAGAGCCCCGCGCTCATCCCTTCAAGTCCTCCGCCATGTCGGTCATGTCGACCCGGCGGGCGCGGTAGAGGGCGGTGGTGACGGCGAAGCCCATGGCCATCTCCACGGCCATCGCGACCACGGCCGCCACGATCACCACCTGGCCATCGCCGGAAGCGGGGGCGAGGAAGTACCAGAAGTCGGCGGCGGCGACGACGATCCCGCCGATCATCAGCTCGATCCCCATCATGATCATGACGATGGACTGCTGGGAGAGGGCGCCGAACAGGCCGGTCGAGAACAGCCCGGCGGCGAGGACCAGCAGGAGTGGGAACGTCACCGGCCCACTCCGCCGCCTGCCGGGTCCTTCGCGGGCCGCCGGTCGAGGTCGTCGCCGAAGCGGTCGTACCGCCCGCGGTGGGTGGCGAGCACGGTGGCGCCCACCATGGTGGCCAGCAGCACGAACCCGAGCGTGACCATGGTCAGCATCTGGTCGCCCATCAACGACATGCCGACCTGGAAGGTGGTGTCCCCGGGCCGCGCTCCCGTGCGGTCGGGCCAGGGGACCAGGAAGATCCCGACGACCATGGCGGTGAACACGACGCCGCTGACGGCCAGCGCGCCGCGCTGGTTGTGCAGCATCGACATCGGCATCAGACCGGCCGGATTCATCATGTACGCGATCATGAACACGGCCATGATCGCCATCTCCATGACCATCATCAGGACGATCACCACGCCGAGATACGGCAGCCGCAGCACGGTCACCACCCCGCCGACGCACACCAGGGAGCCCAGGAGCGCGAAGGTGACCCGGGCCATGGAGTTCAAGGTGAACACCAGGACGCCGCCGGCCAGGGCGAGCACGCCCAGCACCCACAGCAGCACCGTGCCCGTCGCGCCCGTCGCGCCCATGGGGGGCTCCTTTTCTACGAGTGTTCTCCGAGTTCTCTACGAGTCGAGGCCCACCACGGCCGGCACCAGCGCCTGGGCGATCGACAGCGGAAGCAACACCACCCAGGCCAGTTCCACGTACCGGTCGGCGCGGACCACCGGCAGCCGCCGCAGCACCCACACCAGCAGCGCCAACACCAGCGACGTCTTGACCAGCGACCACGCCCAGGCCGGCAACCCCGGTCCGGCACCGCCGCCCAGGAACAGCGGCACCGCCATCGCCGCCCCGGCCGCCAGCCACAGCCACCGCCCCGCCTGCAACAGCAACCGGTCCACCCCGGACGTCTCGCCCAGCACACCGTCGGCGATGTCGCGACCGGCCGGGTAGGCGAACGGGCCCAGGAAACTGAAGGCGAGCACACCGGCCAGGTAGGCGACGAACGCGAACGGCATCCACACCGCGAACCACAGGTCGTGCTGGGCGCCGGCGATGTCGGTGACGCGCAGGGACTGGGCACCGGTGGCGGCCGAGATCAGCGCGAACATCAGCGGCAGTTCGTAGGCGAGGCCCTGCGCGAGGAACCGGTACCCGCCGATCAGGGAGAACGCCGCGTTCGGTCCCCAGCCCGCCAGCCACAGCCCGGCCCAGGTCAGCACCTCCATGGCGTTGAACCAGACGACCCCGACGGACAGGTCGGCGACCACGTGGTTCCCGAACGGGACGACCAGCGTGGACAGGACGGCCGCCACCGGCACGGTCATCACACCCACGCGCCACAGCAGCCCGTCCGGGGCGGGCATCCGCCGCGGTTGCGCCAGCAGGGCCCGCGGCACGGCGAGGAACGGTCGCAGCACGCCGACGGGAGTGACCGGCCGGCCCGCGCTCCGGGCGTCCAGCGCCGCGTCACCGGCCACGGCCAGCACCACGAAGCCGAGCAGTACCGCCGGAGCGGCCGGCAGCATCCACCACGCGCCCGCCTCAACCACGGGCCGCCTCCGGGACGCTCAGGGCCAGTTCGTCCGGGTCGGGGTCGAGGCTGGCGACGATGAGACGGGCCGCGCCCAGCTCGGTTCCTTCCAGCAGCCGGGGCAGCAGCTCCGCCAGGGCGGCCGACGGGGGTCGCTGCCCCGGCGGCCCCGCGTCCCACCGGCCCCGCGGACTCTCCTGCTCGACCGGGTCGAGGAGAGCGATGTCGTCGAGCCGCCGCACGTCCGCCAGGACGTCGGTGATCCACTGCCGGTAGCGGGCCGGTACGTCCCTGCCCGCCCGCCCGGCCGGTCCGCTCGCGCCCACGGCCCGCGCGTCTTCCGCGGTCAGCAGGCCGATGCCGCGGGTCAGCCAGTACAAGGTGCGCGACCGGCCGACGCGCCGGGCAAAGCGGGACACCCGCGGAAGGACCGCCGTCGTGGGCGCCCGCTCCAGCAGGTCGTCGCGCAGTCGCCGGGCCGTCACGGCCTCGGCGGGCCAGCCCGCCACCGCCAGCAGCCGACCCAGACTGTCCAGATGCGCCGCGGCCCGCCTCCGGGCGGCCTCCCCGACGCTCACCGCCTCGCCCGCGGTGGCCCGTACCCACGGCCGGGACCAGAACGGGTCGGCCGGCCCGCCCAACGGGCGTTCCACGGGCGGCGCGTGGAGTTCCGCCCGCTGGATGACATCGCCCTGCAAAGTCACGCGGAGGGTGAGACCGGCGGGCCATTCGGCGAGAAACGGCCCCAGGGACACGTGCAGACGGTCCAGCATCAGACCGTCCCGGTCCTCCCCCCGCTCGGCCATCGCCGGCCCGCCCGGCCTCTCCATGTCGCCGTGGCCGTGCCCGCCGCGACCGCCGTGGCCGCCATGGCCGCCATGGCCGCCATGCTCACCGTGACCGCCATGCCCACCGTGATCGCCGTGATCGCCGTGATCGCCGTGCCCACCGTGATCGCCGTGATCGCCGTGATCGCCGTGATCGCCGTGCCCACCGTGCTCATGCTCGCCATGCCCACCGTGCTCGCCATGCCCACCCTCCGGTGTGCCCAGCCGGGCTCGGCCGGCCTCGAGAAGCGATGCCATCTCGTCGACCACCGCGGTCCGCACCCGCACACGCACACGCGGCCGCGGCATGTCCTGCCACAGCCGCTCCAGCGCCGGACGCAGCCGCGGGCAGTCGGGACCGGCGATCACCATCAGGTCGGCTCCGGCCGGGGTCGACGCCGACGGCCAGTCACGCGACCGCAACTCCTTCTCGGCGGCCAGCCGCACCGGCGTACCGCCCGGCGTGGTCACCAGCAGCACGCGCGGACGGCCGGCCGCCGCGCGCGTGAGGAGTGCTGTCAGGCCCACCGCAGTGCCCCTTCCCGCCATGCGTAGACCACACCGGCGAGCAGAACAGCGAGGAAGACGAACATCTCGACCACCGCGCCGGGCCCCATCGCGGCGATCACGAGCGTCCACGGATACATGAAGACCATCTCCATGTCGAAGGCGAGGAAGAGCATCGACACCGTGTACCAGCGCACGTGGAAGCGGCTGACCGCGTGTTCCACGGGCTCCAGCCCCGACCCGAACGGCTGCGCGGCCGACGGGCCGGACGGGATCCGAAAGGCCCGAGCCGCCCCGTGGACGCCGGCCACCGCCAGCAGCGCCACGCCCAGCAAGGACAGCGCGGCCGTGAGGCCGCTCACCGGATGCCACCCGCACTGCTCGTCGCACACATCTGCCGCTCCGTTCCCGCCGCACCGGAAGCGTCCGGTACCCCTGGGGCATACGCCGTTCCGGGAGGGCGCCGGGCGCACCGCAGCGCGCAACCGAAACCGCTGTCGACACCCTCCGCACCCGGCGTCGCGCTCTACGGCCACGGTGCCCGACGCCCGCACACCGCGCGAGGCGGCCGGGGCCATCGGTGCCCGGCGGTGACGCGCTGTCATTCCTGCCGCTTCGCGGGCGGAACCGTACGATGGGCGCGTGGCCAGGAGCAGCCGATCGAGCAGCCGCCCGGACGGGCGGCTCTTCGTGCTGCTGGTGATGACGGTGCTGACCGGTCTGCTGGGCATGCACGGCCTGGCGCCCGGGGTGACGCCGGCGGCACACACCGGTGCCGGCCACGAGAGGGTGATGACCCCGGCGGGCAGCGCACCGCACGCGGGCGGAGCCTGCGCACACACGGACGGCGGATCGGGTCACCTCGATCACGCCGACGCGACGTGCGCCGCTGCCGGGACCGCCTCCGCCTACTCGCCGCCGACCCTTGCCGGCGACGTGCTGAACGCGCCCTTGGCCGCCTCGCCCACCGCGGCGGCCATGGGAGCGCCCCAGGACGGCCGGGCGCCACCCGACCTTTCCGAGCTGCAACTCCTACGGATATAGGGCGGCCCGCTCGGCACCCCGGGCCCGGACTCCTCCGGTGCCGGGTGCCGTGCTCCCGCACGCCCACATCCGCTGGAACCGCGCGCCGCCACGGCGCGCGTGAAGGAGTTGCACGACCATGACCCACAAGCGCTCACTCGTCCGCCGCAGTGTCCGCAGCAGTGCCGCCGTCGTCGCCGCCGGTGCGGCAGCGCTCGTCCTGGCCGCCTGTGGCGGCGACGACGGCGACAGCGCCGGCTCGGCCGGCCACGGCGGCCACACCGCCACCGCTTCCGCGTCTGCTTCCGCCTCGCCTTCGGCTTCGGCTCCGGCTTCGCAGGGACAGCACAACGCCGCCGACGTGGCCTTCGCGCAGGGGATGATCCCCCACCACCGGCAGGCCGTCGTGATGGCCGACCTCGCGCCCGGCCGGGCTCAGTCGGCCGAGGTGAAGAAGCTCGCGGCGGACATCAAGAAGGCCCAGGACCCGGAGATCAGGACGCTGTCCGGCTGGCTGTCCTCGTGGGGCGAGGAGGTGCCCGCCGAGGGCGCCATGGACCACTCCATGCACGGCATGGGCGGCATGGGCGGCATGATGACGGACGCGGAGATGAGCGAGCTCGAGAACGCCTCCGGGAAGGCGTTCGACACCGCCTTCATGGAGATGATGATCAAGCATCACGAAGGCGCGGTCGAGATGGCGAAGACCGAGCAGGCCGACGGCGCCTACGGACCGGCCACCAAGATGGCCGGAGAGATCGTCACCTCGCAGAGCGCGGAGATCGAGCAGATGAACCAGCTGCTCGGCAAGGACTGACCGCATCACGTCGCGCCGGGGCGGGCGCCACTGGTGCCCGCCCCGCACGGGCCGCCCCACACCCGACCGACCGCTGTAGCAAGTCCCCGGGCGGTCCCGTGCCCTCCTTCGGGGGCGACTCCTGGCCGCGTTCATAGGGGAGTTGAAGGGGGACTTGCAGGCGGACTCGCAGGCGGATCACCACCGCCTCCGGGTCGACGGGGCACCGGCCGCCGCCCGTCTCCCGGGTTCACCGGGCCCTTGTCCGCGAGGGTCCGGCGGGCCACTGACCTCCTCAAAGAACCGGGAGAAAGAACCACCCACCCACCCACCCTCCCGCGCCAGAAGGCGGGCGTCACCCGTCCGGGTGACCGGCTTGCAGGGGTGGGACACGGGCGGTTACGTTCGCCGCGACAACCGCAAACAGATACGGCCCCCGGCCGGGACTGGCATCCCGAACGAGGGCCTGACCGATCAGGAAGCAGAACCCCTTCCCGATGGCTGACTCGCAGTCTAACGCGCGCCTGCGCGCCGACGCCGGAGCTCCGACCTCCGGCGTGATCCACGTAAGCACCCGGCTCACGGCCGACTTCACCGTGATCTCCAACGCCCTCGCCCAGCGGCGCGGCAGCGCGGTCACGATCGGCGTCGCGGTGTACATCCTCTCCCTGCCCACCGGCTCCCTCGTCACCATCGCCGCTCTGTGCGAGCACTTCACCGAGGGCGAGATCCTGATCTCGCGAGCACTCAGGGAACTGGAAGCCGCCGGTTACCTGGAACGACGCCGTGAGCGCCTGCCCTCCGGGCAGATCCGCACCCGGACGTACTTCTACGACGTACCCGGCGGTGGGTCAGGCGGTCCGAGCGCCCCGACCGAGCAGCCGAAGCCGTCCCGGACCCGACCCCGGGAGCGACCTGCCACGCCCGTGCGGGAGGCGGTGTCCGCGCCCGGACGTGAGGAGGCCGAGAAGCCGGCGCCCGAGCCGGGGCCCGCCCCCGCGCTCACCGACGCCGACCCGAAGGCGGTCGCCCTACTGGCCGCCCTGCGCCGGGTCGACTCCCGGCTCGTGCTGTCCGCACCGGAGGCCGCCCGCCTCGCGCCGGGCGTCGCGGAGTGGCTGGCGGCCGGTGTCACACCGCGCGAGCTCACCGAGTTGCTGACCCTGGGGCTGCCCGACCGCTTCCTGACCCGACCGGCGAGCGTCCTCGCCTTCCGCCTCCGGGAGACGCCGTTGCCCGTGCCGCCCCCGGCACCGCGCCCGCCGAGCGTCGAGCGACCGGTCGTCCTGCCCTTCCAGACCTGCGACGGCTGCGAGTGCGCCTTCCGCGCCGCCGAGCCCGGACACTGCCGGGGCTGCCGGGAGCGTCTCGCCGGGGAACACCTGCGTGCGGCCGGCTGAGCCGGTGGGCGGGTGTGCTGCCCGTCCCTGGGTGGCACGCTTGACGTGCGACGATACGAGACCCGGTGCCGGGCTCGGCGGCGGGAGGAGGTGGGGCCCGCTGGACAGGTTCATGGACGCCCACCGCGAGACGATCCACCGGGCAGTGGGCAGGGGTGGGCCCGCGGCCTACGCGGTGCGGCGCGACCGTATCGAGCGCACCTGGCCGTGACAGGCGGGCGGCCCGGAGCGGGTGGCCGACCTTGCCCTGCCGGTCGGCCACCTGCCCGGCGGGCCAGACGCAAGAAACAAAACCCGCCACGGCACTGTGCGGCCCGATGTACCCTCCGCCAATGACGCCCACCTCGACGCCATCCGTTTCGCCCGCCGCGGACGCCGAGTGCCTCGCGCTCACACGCGGCCTGCGCCGTCGGGGAACCCTCGTCCTCTCCGTGTTCGGCCTGCTGTGGGCCTTCGCCGGGGCGTCCGGTACCGGCTCGGCGACGGACGCCGTGCCCGTGGCGACGGAGATCGCGGCACTGTTGGTGACGGCGGGGGCGCTCCACCTCGGCTACCGCAAGGGGGCCGCGCCCTCCCCACGGAACGTCGACCTGCCGCGGAAGTGGGCGCGTGACGTGGGCATCGTCAACAGTGTGGAGCTGGTGGCGATCTTCGCGGTGATCGCGGCGGCCAACGCCTCCGGACGGGCCGGGCTCGTACCCGTGGGCATCGCACTCGTCGTGGGCCTGCACTTCTTCCCGCTGGCCCGCCTCTACGACCAGTGGCAGTACCGGTGGACGGCCGCGTTGCTGACGCTCGTCGCCGTCGTCGGCCTCGTGCTCTACGCGGCGGGGCTGTCGGACGAGAACGTGCGCGTCGTGACGGGCCTGGCCTGCGCCGTGGTGCTGTGGGCCTCCGCGTACCACCTGGCCCTGCGCGGCTGACTTCCCCGGGTCACGGCGTCGGCGGCCAGGCCCCACCTTGCCCCATCTATCGACTCTCGATAGATTTCCATCGTGGGACGAGTGCGCCGGAAGGAGGGCCCATGCCGATCGCCGTCGACATCGACGTGATGCTGGCGAAGCGGAAGATGTCCGTGGGCGAGCTCGCGGAGCGCGTCGGGATCACCCCCGCCAACCTCGCGGTGCTCAAGAACGGACGCGCCAAAGCGGTGCGCTTCACCACGCTCGCCGCGCTCTGCGAGGTGCTCGAGTGCCAGCCGGGGGACCTGCTGCGCTGGGAAGCCGGGGACACGGACGGCTGACGGACGGCTGACGGACGGCCGGGGCGACTTCCGACTCCCGCTCGGCCTCGATCCGGGAGAAGATCTGCGTATCGGCAGGCCCCGCCCGGAAGGAACCACCCCGTGATCATCTTCGGCACCAAGGGATACCTCTACCAGCTCGCGATACTGACGCTGGTGTGCGCCCAGTGCGGCAACCCCTCCGCCCACACCCTCAGGAAGCGGGTCACGAAGTTCACCCTGTTCTTCGTGCCGCTGTTCCCCTTCTCCACGAAGTACGCGACGCAGTGCACCTTCTGCGGCGCCGAACAGCAGGTGACCAAGGAGCAGGCCGAACAGCTCCAGGCCCAGGCCGGCAGCGGCCAGGGCGGCCAGGCGGCGTACGGACAGGCGCAGCAGCAGCCGTACCAGCGCCCGTGACAGGGCACCGGCACCCGCCTGCCCGCGTGCCGTCCACCGACGTTGCCGGTTTCCGGCAGCGTTGACTACCCTCGCGTTGCCGGACACCGCGCACCGGGCGTGACCGGCAGGGGAGGCACGGGGTGACGGGGCGACAGGGGACACGGGAGACGCAGGAGTCGCGGGACACGTACCTGACCGGGTACGCCGAGATCCTGGCGGAGGTCGCCGGCACGGGGCGCCGTCTGACCCGCGACGAGCTGGAGGACCGCCGGCTCGTCGGCGAACGCGCCGCGGAGGCGGGGCACAGCCTGCGCAGCCTCGTACGGCTCCATCTGGACGCCACCCGCGCCGACTGGCCGGACCGGGCGGGCCGTCCGGACACGACGCAGAGCGTGCTCGCCGCCGTCACGCAGGCCGTCGACGCCTTCGCCGAGGGGTACGAGCGCGCCCAGCGTCTCGCCGTACGGCAGGAGGAGGCCGCCCGGCGGGAGTTCATCGACGACCTGCTGTACGGGCGCAGCGACCTGGGCCGGCTCGCCGAACGGGCCGAGCGCTTCGGACTGGTCCTGTCCCGCGCCCACGCCGTCGCGGTGGCCCAGGCACCCGAGGCCTACGACGACACCGCCCCCGTCACCCGGCACGTGGAGAGCGCGCTCATCTCCCGCTTCGGCGACCGGCGCGTCCTGACCGCCACCAAGAACGGGCAGCTGATCTGCATCGCGCCCGGCGACCAGGACGACGTCCTCGCCTTCTTCGCCAAGCAGGCCTACGCCGCCACGGACGGCAGCCGGGTGGCCATCGGGCGCCCCCAGAACGGCGCGGGCGGCGTGGTGCACAGCTACGAGGAGGCGCTGAGCACCCTCGACCTCGCCGAGCGGCTGGAGCTGGACGAGCCCGTGGTGCGCGCCGCCGACCTGCTGGTCTACCCGGTCCTCACCCGCGACCGGCAGGCCATGGCCGACCTGGTGCTGAGCGTGCTGGGTCCGCTGCGCGGCGCCCGCGGCGGTGCCGAACCGCTGCTGCGGACCCTGGAGGCGTACTTCGACGCCGGCTGCACCGCGGCGGAGGCCGCCCGGCGGCTGACGCTCAGCGTGCGGGCCCTCACCTACCGGCTGGACCGCATCCACCAGCTCACCGGGGCCAACCCCGCCGACCCGGTGCACCGCTACACCCTGCAGACCGCCGTGATCGGGGCCCGGTTGCTGGGCTGGCCCGCCCAGGAGATCTGAGCGGGCCGGGCAGGGTCCGAGGGGGTCAGCCAGGAGCCGAGGGGGTCAGCCCGTGATCTCCACCTTGCCGTCGCGCGGGTCCGGGCCGCCCGGACGGGCCCCGCCGTCCGCCCCCGGGGAGCCGTTCGCCGCCGACTGCTTCGCCGAGGAGCCCGTCGCCGTGATCCCCTTCAGCAGGGACGCCAGGTCGACACCCGTGGTCGAGTTGAGCAGTTCCACGCCCTGCGCCACGTTGTCGGCGACCGTGCGCGTCAGCCGGCTCGCGCCGTCCGTGGAGATGACCGTCATCTTGTCCACGGACGCGAGCGGCTCGGACGCCTTGGCCACCACCTGCGGCAGCACCTCGACCAGCATCTGGAGCACGGCCGCGTCACCGTACCGGCCGAAGGCGTCGGCCTTCTTCTCCATCGCCTCGGCCTCGGCCGCGCCCTTGGCGCCGATCGCGGCGGCCTCCGCCTCGCCCTCCAGTCGTACGGCCTCGGCGATCGCCGCACGCCGGGAACGCTCGGCCTCACCCTGCTTGAGGCCCTCGATGGCCTCCGCCTCCGCCAGCGCGCCACGCCGCTGCTTCTCACCCTCACCGGTGAGCCGGGCCCGCTCGGCCTCCGCCTGGGCCGCGGCGATCCCGGCCGACCGCTCGGCCTCCGCCTGCTTCACCCGCGCCACCCGGCGGGCCTCCGCCTCCTGCTCGGCCGCGTAGCGCTGGGCGTCGGCGGGCTTGCGCACCTCGGTGTCGAGCTGGCGGTCCTTCAGCGCGGCCTGCCGCTCGGCGACCTTCTCCTGTTCGGCGAGGATGTCCTGCTGCCGGGCCGCCTCCGCGAGGGGGCCGGCGGCGTTGGCGCGGGCCGACGCCTGGTCGGTCTCGGCCTTGATCTCGGCCTGCTTCAGGTAGAGGGTCCGCTGCGCGATCGCGATCTCCTCCTCGGCCTTCAGCCGCGCCTGCTCGGCGGCCCGCCGTGCCACGGCCTCGGCTATGTCCGCCTCCTGCCGGGCGCGCGCCGCCTCGGGGCGGCCGAGGTCCTCCAGGTAGGAGCCCTCGGTGGTGATGTCCTGGATCTGGAAGGCGTCCAGCACCAGGCCCTGCCCGGACAGACTCGCCTCCGCCTCCTCGGCGACCTGCCCGGCGAACGCGGCCCGGTCCCGGATGACGTCCTCCACGGACATCCGGCCGACGATCGCGCGCAGCGCGCCGGACAGCACCTCCTGGGTGAAGCCGACGATGCCGTCCTGCTGCATCAGGAACCGCTGCGCCGCGGCGCGGATCGCGTCCTCCGTGCCCCCGACCTTGACGATCGCGACGCCCTCCAGGTTGGCCTTCACGCCGCGCAGCGTGACCGCGCCGCGCACGGCGACCGGGATGTGCCGGGAGGAGAGGTCGAGGGTGAACCGCTGCTGCACGAACGGCACGACGAACACGCCGCCGCCGACCACGACCTTCTGGCCGCTGTTGTCGGTGAAGACGCGCCCCGTCTCCGGATCGGTGGACTTCTTGCCGCGCCGTCCCGTGACGATGAACGCCTCGCTCGGACCGGCCACCTTGTAGCGGCTGACCACCACCAGCGCGAGCAGCACCAGGAGCACGACGACTCCCAGCACCGCGATGACGACAGGACTCATGGCAACGCCCCCGAATCACAGAGAGGAACAGAACTGAGGTGCGGAACTACAGGTCGGAGGAGGGCGGCAGGCTGCCGGCTCAGCGGTCGACCGGGCGCACCACGACCGACGTCGCGGTCGGTACCGCCTCGACCCACACCTCGGCCCCCCGCGCCACCGGCTCCGCACTGCGCGCCGCGCACTTCAGCGGCTGGCCGGCGAGCCGGAGCAGCACCTCGCCGTAGCCGTCCGCGGGGATGGCGGTCACGACCTTGCCGGACGTGCCGAGAAGGTCGGCCGTGCTGGGCGTGACGGCGGTCTGATCGCGCATCAGCGCACGGCTGAAGCGGTACGTCAGCCAGCCGGCCCCCACTCCGGTGACCGCGCCGACCCCGGCGGCGCCCGCGGGGCCGGTCCAGCCGGTGCCGAGGGCGATGGCGCCGCCGAAGCCCGCCATCGCCGTGAACCCGGCGACGACCGGCAGCGACAGCCACCCCTCCAGGACGCCGTCCAGCGCTCCGTCGAACGCGCCTTCCAGCAGTCCGTCGAAGATCAGCGACAGGGCGAGCAGCACGACCCCCGTGATACCCAGTCCGAGAAACCAGGCCATGCGTGCCGTCCCCCTCTCGCCCGTCGCTGAGCTCCGGTGACAGGAATGGTCACACGCGGCCGCGGATCGCGTCATTGCCGGTTACCGGCAATCTTTACGCGTCTTTAATGCCGCCCTCGCCCGCTTGGGGCACTCCCGGAACCGCAGGCCCCGCCGGTACTGTCCTCTCTCAAATGGGGAGCGTTCCGAACCAGGGCCGGACGGGCGACGCGTACGCGCACATGGTGGTGTGCGGCGACGACGGGCTGGCGCACCGGCTGGCCGCCGAACTGCGCGGTGTGTACCGCGAACAGGTCACCCTCGTCGTCCCGCCCTCCGGTCGACGGGTGCGACAGCCGGTGGTGGGGCGGGCCCGCGCGGCGGCACTGCTGGACCGCGTGGTCAACGCGGCCGTCAACCGAGCCGGCGGCGGCGACCAGGGCAACGGCTCGCAGGGGGACGGCGGACGGGTCGACGGCGGGCGGGAGCTGGAGGCCGCCGAGCCCACCGACGACGTGCTCGCGGAGGCCGGGGTGGACCGCGCCACCGCGCTGGCCCTCGTGTACGACGACGACGAGACCAACATCCGCGCCGCCCTGACCGCTCGCCGGCTCAACCCCCGGCTGCGCCTGGTCCTGCGCCTGTACAACCGGCGCCTCGGCCAGCACATCGAGGAACTCCTCGACCAGAGCGCCGCATTGGCGACCGGCGGCGGACAGGTCGCCGGGCTCGACGGCGTCGAGGCCTCGACGACCGTGCTGTCCGACGCCGACACCGCCGCGCCCGCGCTGGCGGCGACCGCACTCGTCGGCACCAGCAAGGTCGTCGAGACGGACGGACTGCTGCTGCGCGCGGTGGAACGGCGGCCGCCACGCCCCGGCGAGGTGGCCGACCCGGGACTGTGCACCCTCGCGCTGCTTTCGGCGACGAGCAACGACCCGGCCGGGGCGGACGGTTCGGAGGACAGCGGCGAGCAGGGGCCGCAACTGCTGCCCGACGCGGCGGCGGTGGAGGCGGCCACCGGGCGCGGCACCGTCGCCCTGGAGCAGGTGTCGTACTCCGGGCCGTCGCTGCCCGCCGTGCGGGCCGGTGTGCCGCCCTTCGCGTCCCTGTTCTCGCGTCGGCTGCGGTGGTCGCTGGCCGGCCTGGCGGGCTGTGTGGTCGCGCTCGCCGTGGCGCTCATGGTGGTCACCGGCGACCATCCGCTGCACGCGACGTACGTGACGTTGCTCGACCTGTTCTCCATCAACGAGCCTGCCCACAACAAGGACACCGGGCGCCAGATCCTGCAACTGCTGTCCGGCTTCGTCGGACTCCTGCTGCTGCCCGTGCTGCTGGCGGCCGTGCTCGAAGCCCTCGGGACCTTCCGCAGCGCCTCGACGCTGCGGAAGCCGCCGCGCGGGCTCGGTGGTCACGTCGTCCTGCTCGGTCTCGGCAAGATCGGCACCCGTGTGCTCACCCGGCTGCGGGAGATGGACATCCCCGTGGTGTGCGTCGAGGCCGACCCCGAGGCCCGCGGCATGGCCACCGCGCGGCGGCTGCGGGTGCCGGTGGTGCTCGGGGACGTCACCCAGGAGGGCGTCCTGGAGTCCGCCAAGGTCCACCGCGCCCACTCCCTGCTCGCGCTGACCAGCGTGGACACCACCAACCTGGAGGCCGTGCTGTACGCCCGCTCCGTACGGTCCGACCTGCGAGTGGTGCTGCGCCTGTACGACGACGACTTCGCGACCGCCGTGTACCGCACCCTGCGCGCCGCGCACCCCGGCGCGCTCACCCGGAGCCGCAGTGTGACCCACCTGGCCGCGCCCGCCTTCGCCGGGGCGATGATGGGCCGTCAGATTCTGGGGGCGATCCCCGTGGAGCGGCGGGTGCTGCTGTTCGCGGCCGTGGACGTGGCCGGGCATCCGCAGCTCGAGGGGAAGACGGTCGGGGAGGCGTTCCGGGCGGGGGCGTGGCGGGTGCTGGCACTGGACGTCTCCGCCGGGGGGCGGGTGGGGGACGCCGCGGGCGCCGGTCCCCAGGAGGTGCGGGAGTCCGGGTTGGTGTGGGAGCTGCCCGACACGTATGTCCTGCGGAGCGAGGACCGGGTGGTGCTGGCGGCCACTCGGCGGGGGTTGGCGGAGTTGCTGGGGCGGCGGGCGCGGCAGCGGACGGATGTGTAGGGGGCGCCGCCCCCTACCACCCCGCCAGGGGGCTCCGCCCCCTGGACCCCCGGCCTACGCCCACCCACCACCCGCCTCGCTCGGCCGAGAAACCACCCCCGACGCGGGACCGGGCGGCCGAGAGCTCCTCCGGTCGGCATCGCCGGCCGGAGGAGGACGCTACGGAGTGGGCGGCAGGTGCCTCGCCGCGAAGTCCAGTTCCAGGCCGACCTGCTTGATGCGCTCGTCCACGACCAGTGACCCGTGCCCCGCGTCGTAGCGGTAGACCTCGTGGACCGCGCCCCTCGCCTCCAGGCGCCTGACGTAGTTCTCGACCTGGCGGATCGGGCAGCGCGGGTCGTTGACGCCGGCCGAGATGTAGACCGGGGCCTTGACCTGGTCGACGTAGGTCAGCGGGGAGGACGCCTCGAAGCGGTCGGGGACCTCCTCGGGGGTGCCGCCGAGAAGGGTGCGGTCCAGCGCCTTCAGGCCCTCCATCTCGTCGTGGTACGCGGTGACGTAGTCGGCGACCGGGACGGCGGCGATGCCCAGCGTCCAGGCCTCGGGCTGGGTGCCGATGCCGAGGAGGGTGAGGTAGCCGCCCCAGGAGCCGCCGGTGAGGATCAGCCGGTCGGGATCCGCGAGGCCCGAGGTGACCGCCCATTCCCGCACCGCCGCGATGTCCTCCAGCTCGATGAGGCCCACCCTGTGCTTCAGGGCGTCGGTCCAGGCGCGGCCGTATCCCGTGGAGCCCCGGTAGTTGACGCGGACCACCGCGTACCCGTGGTCGACCCAGGCGGCCGGACCCGCGGCGAAGGCGTCGCTGTCGTGCCAGGTCGGTCCGCCGTGGATGTCGAAGACCGTCGGCAGCGGCCCGGTCGCGCCGGCCGGCTTCTGGACCAGGGCGTGGATGCGGCCGCCCGGGCCCTCCACCCACACGTCCTCCACCGGGACCGAACCCGGCGACTTCATGCCCGGCGGGTCCAGCACGACCCGGCCGGACGTCGAGCGGACCGTCGACGGCTCGGCCGCCGACGACCACAGGTACTCCACGCTGCCGTCCGGGCGGGCCGTCGCCCCGGAGACCGTGCCCGCGGGGGTCGGGATCTCCGACAGCTCGCGCTCGGCGAAGTCGTAGCGGAACAGCTCGCTGCGGGCCTCGAAGCCGTGCACGATCAGCAGGCCGGTGCCGTCCGGGTACCACTCGGCGCTGACGTCACCGGGCAGCTCCAGGCCGAGGTCGGTCTGCTCCCCCGTCGCCACGTCCCACACCAGGGGCTCCCAGCGGCCCCGGCGCTGGTGGCCGATGAGCAGGCGGGTGTCGCCGTCGACCGGCGCGAAGCCCAGCACCTCCAGGCCCAGCTCCTCCTCGCCGCCCTTGGTGTCGTCCAGCTCCGCGACCACCGTGCCGTCGGGGCGCAGGACGCGCAGCGCCGAGTGCATCGCGTCACCGTGCTCGGTGTGCTCGATCGCGATCAACGTGCCGTCGTGGGAGAGGTCGCCGACACCCGCCGACTCGCGGTGCCGGTAGATCTCCGCCGGCGCCCCGCCCGCGCGCGCCAGGTGGATCGTCGTACCGTCCTCGTCGGTCGAGCGGCCGATCACCGCCGTGCGCCCGTCCCGGCCGAGGGCGAGGCCCGCCGGATAGGAGGGGTCGAGGCCCGGGACCGCGAGCTCGTCCTCACCGCCCGCGAAGGGCTGGCGGCGCCAGACGCCGAACTCGTCGCCGTCCTTGTCGTCGAACCACCAGATCCAGTCCCCGTCCGGCGAGAGCACGCCGTCCGTCGTGCCGTTGGGCCGGTTCGTGGCCTGGCGCTGCTCGCCGGTCGTCCGGTCCCAGGCGTACAGCTCGTACGTCCCCGTCGCGTTCGACACGAACAGGGAGCGGTCCGGCGCGTCCTCGGCCCAGTCGGGCAGCGAGACCCGCGGCGCCCGGAACCGCTTCTCCCAGTCCGGCATCCCCTCGCCCTGTGGGCCGTCCTGTCCCCGCCGCTGGTCCGACGACACGGACCCGTTGCTCTCAGTCATGGCCCCATACTGCCCCGACCGGGCGACAACGCGCAGACCGGATCCCCAGCCTGTGGAAAACTTCGCCCGTCCCGGTTCGGTCCGGCACTTTTCCACAGCCCCGCGCGCGGGTTGCCCGGCCGCGCCCCGTACCGTGGAGGGCGTGTACCGGTTTCTGCTGACGCCCCGATGGTGGGGGATCAACGTCTTCGTCGTCCTGGCCATCCCGTTCTGCATCTTCATGGGTTCGTGGCAGCTGGGCCGGTTCGAGGACCGGATACAGGACCACGAGACCGCGACCACGCAGAACGCGTCGGAGGACCAGGGCGCCCAGGAGCCGGCCCGTCCGCTGACCGATCTGCTGCCCGTCGACAAGGCGACCGTCGGCAAGCAGACCACCGTGCGCGGCCGGTACGACGACCAGTTGCTCGTCCCGGACCGGAAGCTGGACGACCGCGACGGCTACTACGTCCTCACCCTGCTGCGCACCGACACCGGCCGGGCCCTGCCCGTCGTACGCGGCTGGCTGCCCGGCGACCCGGACCCGGCGAAGGCCCCGGCCCCGCCCACCGGCGAGGTCACCGTCACCGGAGCGCTGCAGGCGTCCGAGTCACCCGGCAGCAACGGCGTCAGCGGCCGCTCCGGGTGGCCGGACGGGCAGACCGGCGCGATCAGCGCGGCGATGCTGCTGAACCTGGTGCCGTACGACGTCTACGACGCGTGGGTCACGCTCAACAAGGGCGACTCCGGGATGCGGGCCGTGCCGGTGAGCGCGCCGGAGAACACGGGGCTGGACCTGAAGGCGTTCCAGAACCTCGGCTACACCGGCGAGTGGTTCGCCTTCGTTGGCTTCGTGATCTTCATGTGGTTCCGGCTGCTGCGCCGCGAGGCCGAACTCGCCCGGGACGCGGAGCTGGGGCTGGTCCCGGAGGACGAGCAGGACGAGCGGGACGCCCCCGACGGGCGGGACGAGCAGAACACCGGGGGCGGGGCCGAGCGGGAGCCGCGTCCCAGCCCGTCCGGCGTCTGACACCGGCGCGCGGCAGGGCTCGCGTCCCTCCCTGTCGGCACCCGCGCCCGCCTACTCCGTTCCCGCCAGCACGCCCGTCCAGTACACGGTCCCCGCACACGCGTTGGACACCGTGGCCGTCGCCGAACCCGAGCCGCCCACCGGGGTGTACGTCACCGACACGCTCCCGTCGGCGGGGGCGTCCTCGGCGACCAGCTGGGTCGTGGTGCCGGCGTCGCCACCGTCCATGGTGGTGCCGCCCGCGGCGCTGGTGTCGTCGGTGGGCGTGGGGTCGGGCGAGGGCCCGCCGGTGCCGCCCCCCGTCGTGCCACCGGGCTTTGTGGTGGGACAGGTCTCCGAGGGCACCCAGGCGAACTGCACCTGGTACGCGGAGCCCGGCGCCAGTGTCAGCGAGGCGGCCTCCAGGGACGGGTCGGGCAGTCCGGCCGCGGCGTCCCCGGCCGTGTGCCGGGCCGTGCCGATCTTGGTGGCGTCCGCCGCTCCCTGCGGGCCGGCGACCACGCTGCCGGGACCGACGACGGTGCAGCCGTCCGAGGAGACGTTGGTGACGCTGAAGGTGCCGTAGACCACGCCCGTGGAGTCGGGCGCGGCGCTGCTGGTGACGGCCGGGCCGAGCTGCCCCGCCGTACACGCGGTGATGTCGGGGGCGGCGCTGGCGGAGGCGCCGGCACCGGGGGACGAGCCCGTCGCGGCGCCGGTCTCCTTGTCCTCGGGCTTCTTCTCGGGGTCGGCCTTGTCCTTGCCTTCGGTCGCGCCCGCGGAACCGGCGACGCCGCTCTGGCCACCGGCCGGGTCCTTGCCCTGGGAGGTGCCGCCGTGGGCCTGCGAGGCATGGCCGGCGACGGACGGGTCGGCACCCGGGCCGGTGGAGTTGGAGACGTGCACGAGGGCCGGGACCGCGGTGCCGAGGAAGAGGGCGGCGGCCGCCAGGCCGACGACGGCCTGCCGCTTGCGGACCCGCCGGGCGGGCACGGCACGGCGCAGGTGGTCCAGGGTGCCGTCCCTCGGCGCCACGTCCTGGACCGCGTGGTGCAGCATCCTGCGCAGGGCCAGCTCGTCGGAGTCGAGCCCGTGGGACCGTTGAGCGGCGGGGCCCTGTAGCGCGGAAACCAGAGCGGCGGCGCCGTCACCGGCGGGACCCGGTACAGCGGGACCTTGTGTGGCGGAGCCCGGAGCGGCGGAGCCCTTCACGGCGGAGCCCTCACCCGCAGAACCCTGCGTGGCGGGACCCTGCGTACCGGCGCTCTGAGTATCGGGCCCCTGTGCGGCGGATCCTTCACCGGCTGCACCCGGAGCAGCGGGGCCCTCGGCGTCGGGACCCTGCGTATCGGAACCCTCGGTGTCGGAGCCCTGGTCGGCGGGGCCCTCGGCGTCGGGACCCTGCGTATCGGAACCCTCGGTGTCGGAGCCCTGGTCGGCGGGGCCCTCGGCGTCGGGACCCTGCGTATCGGAACCCTCGGTGTCGGGGCCCTGGTCGGCGGGGCCGTGGTTCACAGTTCCCTTCCCAGCGTGCGTGTGCTTCGGCGGTTCTTGCCCTGACGGCCCGGACGGCCCGGACGGCCCGGTCGGCCCAGTCGGCCCGGACGGCCCGGTCGAGGCCTCGCGCCGCGCATGGTCGGAGTCGCTCATACCGGTGCCTCCATGGCCACCCTGAGCGCCGCGATGCCGCGCGACCCGTACGCCTTGACCGAGCCCAGCGATATGCCGAGCGTCTCGGCGACCTGGGCCTCGGTCATGTCGGCGAAGTAGCGCAGGACCAGGACCTCGCGCTGGCGGCGCTGCAGCCCCTTCATGGCCTTGATCAGGGAGTCGCGCTCCAACTGGTCGTAGGCGCCCTCCTCCGCGCTCGCCATGTCCGGCATGGGCTTGGAGAGCAGCTTGAGACCGAGGATGCGGCGGCGCAGCGCCGAGCGCGAGAGGTTGACGACGGTCTGCCGCAGATACGCCAGCGTCTTCTCGGGGTCACGGACGCGTTTGCGCGCCGAGTGGACGCGGATGAACGCCTCCTGGACGACGTCCTCGCAGGAGGCGGTGTCGTCCAGGAGCAGGGCGGCGAGGCCGAGCAGCGACCGGTAGTGCGCCCGGTAGGTCTCGGTGAGGTGGTCGACGGTCGTGCCCGCCGCCACGGCGTCCTCCGCGCCCTCGCGCTGGTTCGGTATGCGGGCCGGCCGCGCTGCGGGCATCGGCGCGATCACCGGCATGCCACCGGCCGGGCCGGCGGCCACACGGGGGCGGACGGGCCGGACGGGCCGGACGGGCGGCCGCAGTGCGGTGCCGCGCGTCGCTGCGGTGAATTCGAGTACCTCTGCCACGCCAGTTGGACACGCCCACCCCCGAGAGGGTTGTACGTGCCGGGCGTCACGTTCCCGCGTCTGCCGGGCAGCCACCCGGCTGACGATGCGTCATAGGCCCTCATCGTCCCGCTCTTCCCCTATGTCCCATGTGAACGGGCGTCCCCACGCCCGCCGTCGGCGCCCCCACGCCGACGGCGGCAGCGCCCAGAATGGGTGACCGCAAAGACGCTCCCCGCCCTCCGCGCGGTTGCGGAGGGCGGGGAGGAAATCCTCTGACGCCACAGGTGCCCGGTACAAGTGGTCCGGACCAACTTCCGAATCACATCTCGTTCACGGATCTTACAAAGGAAACCCACGGTGGCCAGGGCGTTTCCGTCCCACCGGCCGAATTCACCCGGCTACAGCCGAGTCCGGCCGAGTCCAGCCGGGTTCGGTCGGGTTCAGCTGAATTCTGCCGCCACCAGCTCCGCGATCTGCGCGGTGTTCAGCGCGGCGCCCTTGCGCAGGTTGTCTCCGCAGACGAAGAGTTCGAGCGCCGTCGGGTCGTCCAGCGCCCGCCGCACCCGGCCCACCCAGGTCGGGTCGGTGCCGACCACGTCGGCGGGGGTCGGGAACTCCCCTGCGGCCGGGTTGTCGAAGAGGACGACGCCGGGCGCGGTGGCCAGGATCTCCCGCGCCTTGTCGACCGTCACCTCACCCTCGAAACGGGCGTGGACGGTCAGGGAGTGCGTGGTGACCACCGGCACCCGTACACACGTCACGGCCACCGGAAGCTGCGGCAGCCCGAGGATCTTGCGGGACTCGTCCCGCACCTTCATCTCCTCCGACGACCAGCCGTCCTCGCGCAACGACCCGGCCCACGGTACGACGTTCAGCGCGACCGGCTCCGGGAACGGCCCGGTGTCGTCGCCGACGGCCCGCCGCAGGTCACCGGGGTTGGTCCCCAGCTCCGTACCGGCCACCAGGGACAGCTGCCGGCGCAGCGTCCGGACGCCGTCCCGACCGGCCCCGCTCACCGCCTGGTACGAGGAGACGACCAGCTCGCGCAGCCCGAACTCGGCGTGCAGCGCGCCCAGTGCCACGATCATGGACAGCGTCGTGCAGTTGGGGTTGGCGACGATCCCGCGCGGCCGCATCCGCACCGCGTGCGGATTGACCTCGGGCACGACGAGCGGCACGTCCGGGTCCATCCGGAACGCGCCGGAGTTGTCGACCACCACCACGCCCTTGGCGGCGGCGACCGGCGCCCACTGCGCGGAGACCTCGTCGGGTACGTCGAACATGGCGACGTCGACCCCGTCGAAGGCCTCCTCGGTGAGCGCCACCACCTCGACCTCCTCACCGCGCACGGCCAGCTTGCGGCCGGCCGAGCGCGGCGAGGCGATCAGGCGGATGTCGCCCCAGACGTCCGCGTGCTGGGACAGGATCTGGAGCATGACCGAGCCGACGGCACCGGTCGCCCCCACGACGGCGAGCGTGGGCCGCCCGGCGCGCCCGGCGAGAGCGGACCCGTCGGCCCGTCCGGTGTCGGACATCAGCGCCCGGTGCCTCCGTAGACGACGGCCTCGTCGCTGTCGGAGTCGAGCCCGAAGGCGGTGTGCACGGCGCGCACGGCCTCGTTCACGTCGTCCTTGCGGGTGACGACCGAGATGCGGATCTCGGATGTCGAGATCAGCTCGATGTTCACCCCGGCGTCCGAGAGCGCGGTGAAGAAGTCGGCGGTGACCCCGGGGTTGGTCTTCATCCCGGCGCCCACCAGCGAGATCTTGCCGATCTGGTCGTCGTAGCGGAGCGAGTCGAAGCCGATGCCGGAGCGGTTCTTCTCCAGCGCGTCGATGGCCTTGCGGCCCTCGCTCTTGGGGAGGGTGAAGGAGATGTCCGTCAGGCCCGTGGCGGCGGCGGACACGTTCTGCACGACCATGTCGATGTTGACCTGGGCGTCGGCGATCGCCCGGAAGATCGCGGCCGCCTCGCCCGGCTTGTCCGGCACACCGACGACCGTGACCTTGGCCTCGGAGGTGTCGTGCGCGACACCGGAGATCATGGCCTGCTCCACGTGCTTTTCCCCTTGCTTGATCGGCGCGCTGCTGACCCACGTGCCCTGCAGTCCGCTGAAGCTGGACCGGACGTGGATCGGGATGTTGTACCGGCGGGCGTACTCCACACAGCGGTGGAGGAGCACCTTGGAACCGGAGGCCGCGAGCTCCAGCATGTCCTCGAAGGAGATCCAGTCGATCTTCTTCGCCTTGCTCACCACGCGCGGGTCGGCGGTGAACACGCCGTCGACGTCGGTGTAGATCTCACAGACGTCCGCGTCGAGCGCGGCGGCGAGGGCGACGGCCGTGGTGTCGGAACCGCCACGCCCCAGCGTGGTGATGTCCTTGCTGTCCTGGCTGACGCCCTGGAAGCCGGCCACGATGGCGATGTTGCCCTCGTCCACCGAGGTGCGGATGCGGCCCGGCGTCACGTCGATGATCCGGGCTTTGTTGTGGACCGAGTCGGTGATGACACCTGCCTGGCTGCCGGTGAACGACTGGGCCTCGTGGCCCAGGTTTTTGATCGCCATGGCCAGCAGGGCCATGGAGATACGCTCTCCGGCGGTCAGCAGCATGTCGAGCTCGCGCCCGGCAGGGATCGGGGAAACCTGCTCGGCGAGATCGATCAGCTCGTCCGTCGTGTCGCCCATCGCGGAAACTACGGCGACCACCTGGTTGCCGTTCTTCTTCGCTTCCACGATCCGCTTGGCGACGCGCTTGATGCCCTCGGCATCGGCTACGGAGGAGCCTCCGTACTTCTGCACGACAAGGCCCACGTGCGCTCCTCGCTCAATCCGTCTCTTTCCGCACGTACGTACATGTACTGCGGTCGGCTCATTCTATCGAGCGCCCGAAATTCCCCCCTGCGATACCGCATGGTGAGACTTCTGTCCGCTCGACGCTCGGGGAGGCTCATGCCCAGGCGGGGGCCGGTCACTCGGGAAAGTGCGGTGTGTCACACGTTCACAAGCGGGTTTTCGTTGCGTAAAGCCGGGGTCGTGGACGGCGCAACCCTTGGCACGGGTGGTGAGTCTGAGGCTGTGGCGCGCCGGTGCGCCGCGCTCTGGGGAGGATCACCGACTTGTCTCACGTACGTCCGTCCAGACGACGGCTCGCCGTCGCCGTCACCGCCGTTCTCGCCGTCACCGCCGGGCTGACCGGCATGACCGTCCAGGCCCAGGCCGCGCCCTCGGCAACGGCCCCCGCCACGGCGCCCCGGCTGGCGTCGGAGTCCGTCGTCCCCTTTCCGGCCGGTCGGCGCATCGTGGGGGTCACCGAGTCGGGTTACCTCACCAAGGATCCCTCGGTGACCGCCCACTCGTGGGTGCGGGCTTCGGACGGTGCCGTGACCGAACTGCCGGACGACCTGGCGGTGGCGTCCACCGGTGCGGGCGACCTGGTGGCCATGAGCAACGGCTCCGAGGCCTGGCTCGAGGACGTGTCCACCGGGGAACAGCCGGTCAGGATCCGGCTCAGGACCGGCGGGGGCACGGGCGTCTACGAGGGCGCCGCCGGGCGGGCGCTGTTCAGCACGGTGAGCAGGGCGGACGGGGGCATCGACCTGCGCATGCACACCGCGGACGACGCGACCTCGACGGTGGCCGCCTTCCCACCCGGCGTCCACGCCGTGTCCGTGAGCGCGGGCACGTCCGCACACGCTCTGCTCACCTATCGGACCCCCGCAGGCGAAATCGGAGCGCCCTGGGCCCTGATCGACCTCGCCACGGGCACCATCACGGAAACCGGCCGGCGCGAGTACCTCGGGTCCGAAGGCGTGGCGGTCTCGTCGACCCACGTGGTGTGGGTCGAGCACCGCCCGACGGGGATCAGCGCGGTGGTCCGCACGCGCGCGACAGGAGAGCAGCACCGGATCCCGCTGGGCGAAGGGTGGGTCGGCAACCTGAGGATCGGCCTCCAAGGGGACTACCTGGTCTACGGCCTGCCCAACGGCCTCACCGCCCAGACCTCCGATCCGATGTTCGCCCTGACCGCCCACAACCTGAGGACCGGCACCGAGACCAAGCTTCTGGACCACGTCACCTCGTTGGCGACCGCTCCGAACGGTGTCCTCCACGTCCGCGGCGGCACCGTCGCCCACGGCGAGGGGCTCTACCGCATCGCTCCGGGCACGGGAGGCGGTGCCCCGAGCGCGTCGCTGGTCGCGAGCACGGGCGAGCCGACCGGCCTGGCCCTGGTGGGCCACGACGTCCCCGAGGTGATCGACCTCAGCCGTGGCGGAAGCGGACGGAATCTCACCTGGACCCTTTCGCGGAAAAACGCGATACCCACCGCCACCCTGCGCCACGTTCGCACCGGGAAGACCGCCAAGCTTCGGCTCACCCGGTCCGAGTCGTCGAGCTACACCTCCAGGTGGTCCGGTGACCTGGACGGCTCGCCGGTCACGGCGTACAACGGCGACTACGTGTGGGAGTTCTCCGCCAGCCCGGTCAACGGCATCGGACCGACCCTGACCGCCTCCGGCACCTTCAAGGTCGTGAGGTCGCCCGCCGCTCCGCACGACTTCAACGACAACGGATCCCCGGACGTCCTGGCCCGGGACACCTCCGGACGTCTGTGGCGCTCGGACTCTCGCTTCGTGGTCTGGGACGACTCCGGCTCTCAGCTGACCGAGGGGGAGAACAAACTCCTCGGCGGCGGCTGGAACGCCTACGACCAGATCGAGGCGACCGGCAACATCGGCGGAGCCACGACCGGTGACCTGGTCGCCCGCGACAAGGCAGGCGTGCTCTGGATCTACCTCGGCAAGGGCGACGGCACCTTCACCACCCGCGCCCGCATCGGCGCCGGCTGGAACATCTACGACAAGATCGCCGCCGGTAGCGACCTCACCAACGACGGCAGGCCCGACCTCCTGGCCACCGACAAGAGCGGCGTCCTGTGGCTCTACAAGGGCACCGGCGACTGGCGCGCGCCCTTCGCTGCCCGCGCCCGCATCGGCGCCGGCTGGGACATCTACAACCAGCTCACCGCGACCGGCGACATCGGCGGAGCCGCGAGCGGCGACCTGGTCGCCCGCGACAAGGCAGGCGTGCTCTGGATCTACCTCGGCAAGGGCGACGGCACCTTCGCCACCCGCACCCGCATCGGCGGCGGATGGAACGCGTACCTGGAGACCGTCGGCATCGGTGACGCCAACCACGACGGGCACCCCGACCTGATCGCCTACACCGGCTCGTACGGCACGTACTTCTACGCGGGCACCGGAAACTGGCGCACACCCTTCGTCGGCCGACAGGGTGCCGCCCTTCTTCGCACGAACCCGAACCCGCCCTACACGGCGATTTCCTGACCGCTTGCGAGTCCCGGCCCAGGACTCAGTCCCGGGCCGGGCTCAGCCCGCGAGTTCTAACGTCACTCTTACGAGGCACGGCTCCTCAACTCGGGTACGGACCTGGTTGGTTTGGTATTTCAACCAGGCCGGAAAACCCAGGGCAAGAGCTCGGGTCCCGGGGCTCAAGCTCCGGGCTGAACTGCGGCGATGAACGCCGACCAGGCGGGGGCGGAGACGTGGAGTTCGGGGCCGGTCGGTGCGGTCTTGGAGTCTCGGACGTGGATGGCCCCGGCCACGGCGACCTCGACACAGTCGCCGCCCTCGTCATCGCTGTAGCTCGACTTGCGCCAGTTCAGCCGGTCACTCATCACGATCCACCATCCGCTCGATGAAACGGGTCGACTCAGCGGGGCTGAGAGCCTGCGTGCGGATCATGCTAAGACGCTCGGTCACGCGGCTGACAACCCCGGGATCGGCTGAGAGTTCACTGGCGAACGGCCCCTCGGTGAAAGCGAAGCGCTCATGCGCCCGCGTTTCGAGCAGCACCATCGGACCCAGCAAAGCCGCAGGGACGCCACACTCGAACGGGAGCACCTGCAGCGCGACATTCCGCAACTGCGACACTTCCAGCAGACGGTGCAGTTGTTCGGCGTCCACCAGAGGGCTACGCAGTACCGCCTCGTAGAGGACGAAGCTCAACCCGACCGGCGGCTTTCGCCTGGTGAAGATCTCCTGCCGCTCCAGACGGGCGCCGATCCGCTGCTCCACGACCTCCTCGTCCAGGGGCGGATAGCGGTTCTCGATCAGAGTCCGCGCTGCATACGTCTCCGTTTGCAACAGGCCGGAAACCAGCGTGGCCTCGTACGACCAGCGACTGATCGCCTCCTTCTCCCGTCGTGAGCGCGGCGAGACTCTTCACGGCACTGGGGACCGGGGGGTGAGGACCCGCTGTCCCAGGGACACTTCCCTGCCATCTGTTCACGTTCTTCAGCGCGGCACTTGCCTCCAGCCCGCTGGCACGGACCGCGTCACCTGACCGGGCGCAGGCCCAGTGGGCCCGCGATCTCCTCCACCATGACCCGGCCGGCCTCCGTTTCCAGGCTCTCGTCGCCGAGGTCCTGGTCGGTGTCGAGGCCGTCCAGTTCCTCCAGGGGCTGGTTCAGACGGACGTGGGCGACGACCGACTGGAGGGCCCGCAGGGTCGCGGAGGCCGTGGAGCCCCAGTTGGAGAAGTAGGAGAACTGCCACCACCACAGGGCCTCCGTGGTGCGGCCCGCCCTGTAGTGGACCATGCCGTGGCGGAGGTCGGTGATGACGTCGGTGAGGTCGTCGGAGATACGGGCCGGGACCGGCGCCTTGCGGGGCTCGTAGGGGTCGAAGACCTCGGAGTAGACGTCGATCGGCTCCAGGATGCGGGCCAGGTTCTCGCGGAGGTCGTCCACGTCCAGCTCGGGGCCCGGGTCGGGCTCGTAGCGGTCGTCGGGGACGATGTCCTCGTGGGCGCCCAGGCGGCCGCCGGCCAGCATGAGCTGGGAGACCTCCAGGAGGAGGAAGGGGACCGCCGAGTCCGGTTCGTCGCCCTTGGCGACCTCCGTGACGGCGACCAGGAAGCTCTCGATCTGGTCCGCGATCTGGACCGCGAAGTCGTCGGGGTTCTGGTTGGTCGCGTGCAGCGTGGCGTCAGACATCTAGGAGTCGTCTCCCCTCGAAGGCGCGGCCGAGGGTCACCTCGTCCGCGTATTCCAGGTCGCCGCCCACCGGGAGGCCGCTGGCCAGGCGGGTGACCTTGAGGCCCATGGGCTTGATCATGCGGGCGAGGTACGTGGCCGTGGCCTCGCCCTCCAGATTCGGGTCCGTGGCCAGGATGAGTTCCGTGACGGTGCCGTCCGCCAGGCGGGCGAGCAGTTCACGGATGCGGAGATCGTCGGGGCCGACTCCGTCGATCGGGCTGATCGCGCCGCCGAGCACGTGGTACCGGCCACGGAACTCGCGGGTGCGCTCGATGGCGACGACGTCCTTCGGTTCCTCCACCACGCAGATGACGGAAGGATCACGGCGTGCGTCGCGGCAGATGTTGCACTGCTCCTCCTGCGCGACGTTTCCGCAGGTCGCGCAGAAGCGGACCTTGGCCTTCACTTCCATGAGGGCCTGGGCGAGCCGCCGTACGTCGGTCGGCTCCGCCTGGAGGATGTGGAAGGCGATCCGCTGC
>NZ_JAVRFH010000308.1:0-472 GCF_031845825.1 Streptomyces lancefieldiae
GTGTAGTCGGTGCGAAACAGGCCGCGGCGCTGCAGGATCGGTACCACCTGTCCGACGAAATCTTCCAGACCTCCGGGCAGATACGACGGCATGATGTTGAAACCGTCGGCCGCCCCCTCGGTGAACCACAGCTCCAGGTTGTCGGCCACCTGCTCGGCGGTGCCGGCGAACGTCCGGTGCCCGCGGCCGCCGCCGAGTTTGGCGATCAGCTGCCGCACGGTCAGCGACTCACTGCTGGCGAGGTCTTTCACCAGTTGGTAGCGGCTCTTGTTGCCCTGGATCTGCTCGATGGGTGGCAGAGCGGGCAGCGGCGCGTCGAGCGCGTGCGCAGTCAGGTCCACGCCGAGCATCTGCGAGAGCTGACGCAGCGAGTACTCGGGCGAGATCAGGTCGGTGAACTGTTGCTCAAGTTCACGTGCGGCGTCTTCGGTGGGGCCGATGAACGGCACGATTCCGGGCAGGATCTTTATCT
>NZ_JAVRFH010000309.1:0-471 GCF_031845825.1 Streptomyces lancefieldiae
CGGGGTTCTGCTTGCGGATCTCGATCATGCGGCGGGTCCAGTGCAGCAGCGAGGACGGCGAGGCCATGGACGCCTCGACGTTCGTCACCTGGTAGCCGTAGACCGGGTCCATGATCGTGGGCAGGAACAGGCGCCCGGGGTCGGACGACGAGAAGCCCGCGTTGCGGTCCGGGGTCCACTGCATCGGTGTGCGCACCGCGTCGCGGTCGCCGAGCCAGATGTTGTCGCCCATGCCGATCTCGTCGCCGTAGTACAGGATCGGCGAGCCGGGCAGGGACAGCAGCAGGGCCGTGAACAGCTCGATCTGGTTGCGGTCGTTGTCGAGGAGCGGGGCCAGGCGCCGGCGGATGCCGATGTTGGCGCGCATGCGCGGGTCCTTGGCGTACTCGGCCCACATGTAGTCGCGCTCCTCGTCGGTGACCATCTCCAGGGTCAGCTCGTCGTGGTTGCGCAGGAAGATGCCCCACTGGC
>NZ_JAVRFH010000310.1:0-471 GCF_031845825.1 Streptomyces lancefieldiae
GTGTTCAGCACCTGCTCGTGCGCGCGCAGTGCGGCCTGCTCGGCGTCGACGAGCGCCTCGCCGAGTACCTGGTGGGCCCACTCGACGATGACGGGGTCGCCACCCAGGTAGTTACGGAAGAGGACCTGCATGGTGTTCGACTTCGCGGCCGACGGCAGATGTCCGCCCAGTCGGCGTGTGCGGCGGACCTCGGTGCTGGTCTTGATCCGGTTGAAGGTCACCTGCAGCGGCTTCGCCTCGCAGCCCTCGGAGGCATCGGCCAGGACGGGCCGCCGGCGATCCCCGGCCCATTTCGAGAGCTTCACCTCGCCCCAGAGCTTGACCGCAAAAGGCGGGTGGTGCTCGGCAACATCGTCACCCCCGAGCTCGAGGATGTTGCGCCAGGCGCAGAAAAGCCGGTCCGAGCCGCAGAACGCTCGGCTGCGGGCTGTCAGCTTGTGGATCAGCAGGTAGAGACCGCCGGGGGTGTGC
>NZ_JAVRFH010000311.1:0-470 GCF_031845825.1 Streptomyces lancefieldiae
GGTCTCCAAGGAGATCGAGAAGCAGTACAAGAAGCTGGGCGTCAAGATCCTCACCGGAACCAAGGTCGAGGGCATCGTGGACGAGGGGGCTGATGGTCCGGTTCGCGTCACCGTGAGCAAGGACGGCAACACCGAAGAGCTCAAGGCCGACAAGGTGCTGCAGGCCATCGGCTTTGCGCCCAACATCGAGGGCTACGGCCTGGAGGTCACCGGTGTGGCGCTCACCGACCGCGGAGCCATCGCGATCGACGACTACATGCGCACCAACGTGCCGGGCATCTACGCCATCGGTGACGTCACCAGCAAGCTCCAGCTGGCCCACGTCGCCGAGGCCCAGGGCGTCGTCGCAGCCGAAACCATCGGCGGCGCCGAGACTCTCGCGCTGGGCGACTACCGGATGCTGCCGCGCGCGACGTTCTGCCAGCCGCAGGTGGCCAGCTTCGGCCTGACCGAAGAGCAGGCCAAGGCCG
>NZ_JAVRFH010000312.1:0-468 GCF_031845825.1 Streptomyces lancefieldiae
GTGTCCCCCGTCTGGTCATCGCCGCTCCGGCCTCCAACAGCGGCAAGACCACCGTCGCCACCGGTCTGATGGCCGCCTTCGCCGCGCGCGGGCTCGCCGTCTCGCCGCACAAGGTGGGCCCGGACTACATCGATCCGGGCTACCACTCCCTGGCGACGGGCCGCCCCGGCCGGAATCTCGACGCGTACATGTGCGGGCCGGAGCTGGTCGCCCCGCTCTTCGCGCACGGGGCGGCGGGGTGCGACCTCGCCGTGGTCGAAGGCGTGATGGGGCTGTACGACGGTGCCTCGGGCCAGGGGGAGCTGGCGTCGACCGCGCAGGTGGCGAAGCTGCTGAAGGCACCGGTGGTGCTGGTGGTGGACGCCTCCTCGCAGTCGCGGTCGGTGGCGGCCCTGGTGCACGGGTTCGCCTCCTGGGACCCGGAGGTGCGGATCGGCGGGGTGATCCTGAACAAGGTGGCCTCGGACC
>NZ_JAVRFH010000313.1:0-466 GCF_031845825.1 Streptomyces lancefieldiae
GCGACGTCCGCAACGCCACGACACTGCCGCTCCTGCTGACCGAGGTGCAGCGCACGGCGCGGCCCCACGCGCCGCACGAGGAGGTGCGGGCGATGGTGGAGCAGGCGCTGCTCGCCGAGCGCGAACTGGTGGTCGCGCCGGAGTGGTTCGCCGCCTGGGCGGCGGAACGCGGCCTCGAGGCCGACATCCGGCTGAAATCCGGCCGGGCGCACAACGAACTGACCCGGCACCGCTACGAGGTCGTCCTGCACGAGGGGCCGTCCGATGGGCTCGACCTCGCCGGTGTGCCCGCGCTGCCCTGGGGCCGGGAGGTTTCCGGTCTGGCCGCCCTCGCCGACTGTGTGAAGCAGGCGGGCGACGGCCCGGTCCGGGTGACTGGGATACCGAACGCGCGCCTGGCGGAGGAGGCCGACGAGGCAAGGTCGGCCGGTGTGCTGAGCGCCGCCGTTCCGGCCGGCGAGCCGCT
>NZ_JAVRFH010000314.1:0-464 GCF_031845825.1 Streptomyces lancefieldiae
TATAGAATCAGTGCAGATTACGGTGGCTGAAGAGGTTGGCGTAGAAACAAGAGGTGCTTTCTATGAACAGACAGGTGCATTAATAGATATGGTACAGAATCACCTGTTACAAATCTTGTGTATGGTTGCTATGGAACCGCCCGCTTCATTGGAATCAGGTGAAATCAGAGACCGTAAAGTAGATGTTCTTAAATCAATACGCAGAATTTCAGCCGATCAGGTCAGTCATTATGCCGTAAGAGGCCAATACGGCCCGGGCATCATCAACGGAGTAGAATCCAAAGGCTACCGCCAGGAGAACGGCATTGCGCCCGATTCCAATACAGAGACTTTTGCTGCTGTAAAATTCTATTTGGATAACGAGAGATGGCAGGATGTTCCTTTCTATGTCCGCACCGGAAAGAAAATGAAGGAGAAGCATTCTTATATTACGATTCAGTTTAAGCCGCTTCCCCACTCTACAT
>NZ_JAVRFH010000315.1:0-463 GCF_031845825.1 Streptomyces lancefieldiae
TCTATATACTTGAGATTCCTTACTAACAATTTCTTGTAATTCTATTAAAGATTTAGGTAATCCAAATTTATGTTTTAAAATATATCTTCCAAGAAAACTACTTAATTTCATACTAACTTCACCAACACTTTTTCCCTCACTGATTTCTTTAGAATAAAGAAAGAGCTTTTCTTTTAAGTCAGGATAGTCATCTATAGTTGCTTCATTGTATACTTTACTAATTGCATTTAAAAGTTTTTCTTCTTTAGTAAAATCCATTATAATAACCTCCCTACCACTACCTTCTAGGTGCCCATGGACCATGATTAACCCAACCATTAACAATAATTTTTCCAATTTCTCCTTTAGCTTGATTCCAATCTACCCAACATTTTTCTTTGTTACAATAAAGACCATTTCCATAGTAAGTAGCTGCATCAACTTTTATTCCTGTACCGATGCCAGCTAGACAAGTTCCTAATAT
>NZ_JAVRFH010000316.1:0-462 GCF_031845825.1 Streptomyces lancefieldiae
GTACGGAATCGTCTCGCCGCTCTGTTCTAATGAACGGCCGTGTCCGATGAGCGGCCGTATCCGAAGAAGAGCAGGAATCCCAGCGGGAGCAGTCACCGTGCTTGAGCTGAACAAGAGTGGAACGGACCGTTCGGAGCCGGGACGGCTGCCCGCCCAGGGAGCCGGACCGGACGCCCGCCCGGCGGACGGCTCCCCGGGCACGGGCGCCGCCGCCGCTCCCGAACGCGTACCCCTGCGGCCGTATCTGATCGTCGGCGCGATCCTGTGCGGGCTCTACTTCCTCTACTCCTACCTCCAGTACGCCCGCTTCGGCTCGCCCTCCTGGGACCTCGGGATCTTCGAGCAGGAGGTCCGGGCGTACGCGAACTTCCAGGCGCCGATCGTCGACATCAAGGGCCCCGGCTATCTGATCCTGGGCGACCACTTCTCCCCGATCGTCGCGCTGCTGGCCCCGCTCTACTG
>NZ_JAVRFH010000317.1:0-460 GCF_031845825.1 Streptomyces lancefieldiae
TGTAGAAGACGTCCTCCATCTGACCGCCCGCGAGCTTCGCGTCGAACGTCTTGGGGTCCTGACACGGGAAGGCGTCGTGCGCGACGACGTCGATGTCCGGGTTCTGCTTCTCGAACGTCTTGACGTCCTCGTCGAACCGCTGGTGGTCGATCTTCGCACTCGGCTGGGGCCGGCAGTTGACGGTGATGCGCGTCTTGCCGTCCGCCGCGCTCCCGCCCTCGGAGTTGCAGGCGGCCAGACCGGTGACGGCCAGGGCGGTGGCGACGGCGGTGGCACAGGTACGACGGAGAACAGGACTTCTCATCGGTGGACCCCTCTAGGGCAGGAGTGCGGGAAGCCCACAGCCAGGAGCTGTGGCGCGGAGCACACTCAACCACCACCGACGAATACCCGCAAGATGTCGCGCTGATTTCGTAAATCATTGACAGAAATAGTCTGTCGTGCAGCAGGTGCCCGCAGA